>DAOSDD010000269.1:0-5473 GCA_035362115.1 Clostridiales bacterium
ATGCCATATTTTGGACTAAATGTAATTTCCAACCCAAGGGTAAAAAATAGTATATAATTTTTTACTCCTCAGAGCTGACTTCATTACAGGAATGCTTGTATTATTTAAAACAATATGGTAGAATGTCTTGTCAATACAATGCATCCTTGCTCTGCACTCATGTTGCAGGGCCGCTTAGTCCGGGAGGAGGTGAATATCGGAATGTTAAAGAATTATGAGGCACTTTATATAATTGATGCTCAGCTTGAGGAAAATGCTATAAAAGAGACTGTTGAAAAGTTCAGCACCCTGATTAGCACATCAGCACAATTAAAAAGTACCGATGAATGGGGTAAGAGAAGACTGGCTTACGAAATCAACAAGAAGAATGAGGGGTATTATGTGCTGACTGAGTTTAGCGCAGAACCTGATTTCCCCCAGGAATTGGAGAGAATATTTAAGATTACCGAAGGAATAATCAAATATCTGATTGTTAATCGTGATAATTAAATATTTGAATACCAATCGGTAGATGCTAATTAGCGGACCTAAAAAAATTTAAGTAGGGTGATTTTGTTATGAATAAAGCCATTTTATTGGGTAGACTTACTAAAGACCCCGAACTGAGGTATACCAGCACTAATAATACGGCTGTTTGCAACTTTACAATTGCTGTAAACCGCAGATTTTCCAAACCGGGAGAAGAGAAACAGGCAGATTTTATACCTGTTGTTGTGTGGGACAAACTTGCTGAATTTTGCGGCAAATACTTTGCAAAAGGACGTCAAGTAGCGGTTGTAGGACGCATACAGACAAGAACATGGGATGATAATGAAGGTAAACGGCATTATGTTACCGAGGTTGTGGCAGAAGAAGCATATTTTGCAGATAGTAAACCTGATAATAGCGGTATGCCTGGTATGCCCCGCACAAATGAAAGTGCAAGTCCGGCTTTTGAGGGTGGAGCAGCATCCGGAAGGGATGATGGGTTCTACCAAACAGAAGAGGATGACGAACTGCCGTTTTAGTAAAAAATTCAGCAAAACAGAGACGATGAATACTAACATAATGTTATAAGAAGGGAGGTTTTCATATGCCGACAGGGCCGAAAAGAGAAAGAGGATCCGGGAGAGATTCTTATGATAAGGGTGACTCCAAGGGCGGTATGAGAATGAGAAGGCAGAAAAAGAAAGTATGTGTTTTCTGTTCAGATAAAACAGCTAATATAGATTATAAGGATATTGCCAAATTAAAGAAATTTATTTCTGAAAGAGGTAAAATACTTCCGAGAAGAATATCCGGAAACTGTGCCAAACATCAGAGAGAATTGACTCGTGCCATCAAACAGGCAAGACATATAGCTTTGCTGCCTTATATATCTGAGTAAAAGGTTAAATCAGTCAGTATGAACGGTGATGAGCCGGTAATCATTAGGTAATGAACTGATAAAAATCTTATGTCAAAGACGCAATGTTATTTTGGGTTTTGGCGTAGGCATGCGATAAATTAATGATATATAATAATATATATTGGATATATATTGAAATGCATATGTAAACAAGAAATGAGCCGGTATTGTATTTCTTAATACTTTATATGAGTAATATGAGTAGTAGAAGAATCACCGGCTTGTTTTTTCATATGTAATATGTAATATGCAATATGCAATACGTAAAATGCAATATACACATGAACTACAGGTTATGTTTGATGTTTGCGGGGTGGGTATGGATTATGATTAAAATAGGATATTTAGGGCCAAAAGGCACTTTTTCACAGGAAGCTGTAAAAAAGTATATAAATGAGTTAATAATCGAGGGGTCAATAAATTATGCGAACAATTACCGTGAGGTCAAAGAAGTCAAAGGAAATAAGTCCGACAGTAATAGTATCATGGACAATAGTGTCAAAGAAATTAAGATTAGCGAAGACACATCCGGCATCAATACGGCCAATAATAATGGACTCAATATCAATGCAGCCAATATCAATGCGCCCAATATCAATGCAGCCAATAATAATGCATTCTGCATTAACCCGGCAATTGATAACGCACTCAGTATCAATAAGGCAAATGACAACGAGGCAGGCATCAGTAAAACCAATAATACCAGGAACTTCGACTATACTGTCAATGGCAATAAGTACAGTAATGACAAGCATAATGAGGACGTTTACAGCGATGACAATGATAACAATGAGAACATTAAAAATAAAAGGATAAATGTAGCCGATACAATTTGTACTAACATAAGTATAAATGCATATTCGGAGCAGGCCTATAATAATATTGGAGATATGCTTGCTGCCATAAAGCAGGGTTATATTCATGAAGCAGTTGTACCTATAGAAAATTCCCTTGAAGGTCCTGTGAATGAAACTCTGGATCTGATGGCATCCGACATGGATTTAAAAATAAAGGGGGAAGTAATTATTCCCATTAGGCAGAATCTTCTGGTTAGGAAGGGTACTTGCATTAATGATATTAAATATATACTGTCTCACCCCCAACCTGTTGGACAGTGTAGAGACTACATTTTTAAGAATTTTCCCGAGGCTGAAATAAAACTGGTATATAGCACTGCAGGAGCAGCAGAAATGGTATCTAAAGATGAATATGGTTTTACAGCCGCAGCAATAGGGTCCTTAACAGCTGCTGATGTATATGGACTGGAAATTTTGGCTAAAAATATACAGGATGGAGAAAATAATTTTACCAGGTTCGTTATTATTGCAGGTGAAGATAGCGGAAAAACAGGTGATGACAAGACATCTCTGGTATTTTCTACGGAAAACAAACCAGGAAGTCTTTATAGAATCCTTGAAATATTTAACCTGTGGGATATAAATATGACAAAAATCGAATCCAGACCTGCAAAAAAGCAGCTGGGACAGTACATCTTTTTTGTAGACATAGAAGGCCATAGAGAGGACGAAGATGTAAAAGATGCACTTATTATGGTGAAGCGTAAGACATCATACTTTAAATTATTAGGGTCTTACCCTGTGTTTAAAAGAAAGAAAATGTAGACAGCATATTTTTGTATTATTTAGGAGAGGTTGTATGGGATTTATGGAAAAAGATATCGATATAACCAGAAACATAAAAATTATAGAGCGGCTGAAAAGCGAACTGCTTACAGATATAGCAAATCTATTCAGAATATTGGTAAATGGAGCCAGGGAAGAAATCCACGAAGCTATCTCTGAAGCTTTATCAAATATTATTCTGATATGTTATTTACTTGGTAGAAGGCTGGGTGTAAGCTATAACTCCATAGAGATGAAAATGGACGGTAAAATAAGGCTGGGCCTTGTTGAATCTGATGATATGGAAAAGTATTATGGTGATCTTTCCGAACTGGCCAGACACCTTAATAGTTCCAGAGCTAAAAAGAAATAAGAGGAATTGCTATGGATAACAGAAAATTTACACATGTTTTTATGCCGCGTACAAGTTCATACATATGGATAATATTAATTTTGCTGTTAACGATAACAGTATTGGACTGGCGTGTGGCTTTACCGGGCTATCTGCTTTTTTTTGTACTGGTTTTTTATAATTTCAGGGCTAATTACAAGCGGCAAAAAGACATTATAAAATATATAGAAAATCTTACATTTAACATAGATTCAGCTTCAAAAGATACCCTTTTGAATTTCCCCATGCCTCTTGTTGTTGTGGAACTGGATGGCACAATAATATGGTATAATCAGAAGTTTCGGAAAATATTCCGGGAGGAAGAGCTCCTTGAAAATACAATAAGTTCATTTGTAGATGAACTTCACCCTTATAACATGATAGATGATGAGGTTAACATTTTTAGAGAAATAAAAATAAATGACAATTATTACAGGGTTCTTGGGAACTTTGTTAAAAACCAGGGACGGACAGATGTTACGGAATATATTCTTCTGCTATATTTTCTGGATATTAGTGATCTGATGGAACTTAGAACAAGATATAACAATGAGAAACCTGTTTCAGGGATAATTATTATTGATAACTATGACGAACTGATGCAGAGCACTGACGATACAGCCCGGCCGCAGATCCTTGCGGAAATAGATAAAAAAATTGTTCAATGGCTGGGTTTTACCGGAGGAATATTGAAAAAATTTGAGAGAGACAAGTATTTGTTTATGGTTGAATATAAATACATGAAAGAGTTAGAGGACAGGAAATATGATATTCTAGATACTATAAAAGAAATTAGTGTAGGAAATAAAATTCCCGTAACTCTCAGTATTGGATTTGGTATAAATAATGGAAATTTCTCTGGTAATATGTCTGCAGCAAGTGCATCTATAGATCTAGCCCTTGGAAGAGGAGGAGATCAGGTTGTTATTAAGGATGGAGATAACTTCAGATTCTTTGGGGGCAGGACAGGAGAACTTGAGAAGCGGACAAGGGTCAAGGCAAGGGTTATAGCATATGCTTTAAGGGAATTAATAGACCAGTCATATCAAGTTATGATAATGGGTCATGAAAATCCTGATGTAGATGCTCTTGGCGCGGCACTTGGCATATATAGAATAGCAAAAAGCAGGGAAAAAGATGCCAGTATTGTGCTTAGCCAGTCAAATCCTGCAATTGAAAGCTTGTTGTCAAGGATTGAAAAGACAGGTGAATATGGCAATTTATTTATAGGGAAAAATGAGGCTCTTGATAGAATAAACAGCAAGACCTTGCTTGTTATTGTAGATACTTACAGAGCCAAGTATACAGAACATCCGGAGTTATTAAAATATACCGACCAGATAGTAGTTATTGATCACCATAGAAGAGGTGTCGATTTTATACAGGAAGCAGCCCTGACATACCAGGAAATATATGCATCCTCTACCTGCGAGATGGTTACGGAAATGATACAGTATGTAGATAACAAGTTAAAACTTAAGGCTATGGAAGCGGAAGCTTTGTATGCAGGCATAGTAATGGATACCAAGAACTTTACATTTAAAACGGGTGTCAGAACTTTTGAAGCGGCTTCATTCTTAAGAAAGCAGGGTGTGAATACTCTTGCTGTTAAAAAGTTATTTCAGAATGACCTTTCAACTTTTTTAAATATATCTTCGGTAGTTAGAGACGCGGAAATTATATTCGAGAACATCGCAATATCCGTTTGTCCCCCGAATATAAGGAATGGGCTGTTGATAGCTGCAAAATCTGCTGATGAAATCCTGAATCTTTCAGGTATAAAAGCGGCTTTTGTTTTATGTACGGCAAATAATGGAGTTGCAATAAGCGGAAGGTCTTTTGGTGATATTAATGTCCAGGTTATACTGGAAAAGCTGGGGGGCGGGGGACATCAGACAGTTGCAGGTGCACAGATTGAGAATATTTCTTTGGAGGAAGGGAAAGAAAAGTTAAAATATGTTATAATAAATACTATCAATGAAATAAAACCATGAAGGTCGTAAGTAGGTTTTATATTTATGTATTTATTGAAACGGTGTGAAGCAATCCGATTGGCGGATTGCACTTATGTTA
>DAOSDD010000270.1:0-5453 GCA_035362115.1 Clostridiales bacterium
CATTTCTTGTTCGGAACTGAAATCATAGGTAGGAGTTGTATCCAGCACAATAATTGGAAGTTTGGTTGCTGCAAGGATATCTGAGGATTCTAATGATGGTGAATATGCCAGGTGCAACGTAACTATTGCATCTACCTCATCTTTTTCAAAGGCTTTAACTGCACTTTTGAACTCGGATTTGATTCTACAAACAGGAGAAGCTATTATTTCCAACCCTCTTTTTTCAAGTTCATTGATTATAGTTTTATTGAAGGCGTCTATTCCAACCCTTTTTTGTGGAGATGATTTGTCATACAGTTCAATATATAATGATAGCAGCCCGATTTTAGGCTTTTGTTCATGCTTATTCATTTCTATCCCCCTTATAATTTGCATTTATTGCTATTAATAATTTGCTTTCTTTTTATGTAGACACATTTTTTTGCCTATTGCATGCTGTTTCTAGTTCGTATATTACTCTTCAGAATTATATCCGTATGAGAAAGGTACTGCTTGAATTCAGGCTCTTTACCTTCTATCAGGAAGTCACCCAGGTTCTTCATTGAATAATACCCCTGAAAGAAAGGATCCTGGCTAATTACAGCATCTACATAACCCTCAACTACCAGTTCATTAACTTCTGGTGAAACCTCATGTCCTATAACAATAATTTTTTTCTCTGTATTTTCATTCTTCACAGCCAAACCAACTTGATAAATTGACCCACTGTCATTATATATACCTGCAATATCCGGTATGTTTTCGATATAATATTTTGTAGCTAAATATGCGTCATAGCCCCCGGTTATTTCTATTAAATATTTCATATTATCAATAATCTCAAGCTTATCAGACATTTCCCCTATCTGTTTACAAAAGGCTGAATATCTTAGTTTGAGTGAGTATGAGAGATTTTCGCTGTCTCTTACTGCTGCAATTTTCCCTTTTCCTTTTAATAACATACTCATCATTTGACCTGCTGTTCTACCCGCTTCTTCATCATTAGACCCCACATAAAATAAACTGTTAATTTCCTTTATATCATCATTTATCATAACTACTTGTATACCTTTCTTAATGCATTCATTAAGCTTCTCTATAATAGTCTCATGATAGAAAGGTTTTATAATTAGCGCATTAATACCCTCGCTTATTAGTTTTTCTATTGTATATCTTTGTGTATCAATATTGTCAAAGATCCTGTAATAGCTAACCTTTACACCGAAATCTCTAATATTTTCATCAACATATTTAATTCCACGTTCTATTTCAGACCAGAAAAATTTAGGGTGTAGTGGCAATATTACACCAATTTTAATTTCTTTTTTCATTACCAGTGTTCTGGCGATTTTATTTGGTTTATACCCAAGTTCATTAGCTGTTTTGATAATTTTTTGTTTTGTTTCAGTGTTTATTTCACCTCTATTATGTATTGCTCTATCAACAGTAGCTATTGAAACTCCGACCTTTTGTGCAATATCTTTGAGAGTAATGTTTTTCTTCATTATATAAGCCTCCAGCTTAATCATATCTTATGCCGTTTAACTACCTTATTTAACAGATATATTTAACGCTTATTCAAATCTTCGGTAACGTTACCGTTACTAAATTAATAATAATATAATAATTTGATATTGTCAATAAGAAATTTAATAAGAGTAATAAATTTCACTATTTCAATAGGGACAGTTCTCAAGCAGTTCAATTATCTTAATGATTTTCGACTGTCCCCATATTTAACAATTGTCCCAATACCTAAATAACTGTCTCCATACCATGTATACTCTTAAATCACGTATTAACCGCCATCTTTCCAAGGGGGCCATCTTCTCTGATAATGCTCTCCAGTTCATAGACAGATATGGGAAACTGAGGAAATCCGTAGGCATATGGAGTTAATTCATAAAGCTGGAAGTATACAACTAATGCTTTATCGGCTATGTAGTAGTCCTGATCTGGTCTAATGCCTTTGAAATCCGAAAGCAGCGGAACCTTTCTCTCCTTTATTTGTTTTTCAATAATTAAAGATAGTTTTTTCACATAGTTGCTTTCAGGCTTAAATAACTCATTCAGCTTATATGCTTTACCAGTAATTATATCAAATGTGAGTGACCTGATTATAGTTAAACCATGAGCAGCAGGATAAGCAATTGTATAATTACCTATGGACAAACTTAATATTCCTCTTTCATTTGTTTTTAGTTCATACCATCCCTGAATTGATACTTTTGATAAATCCTTGTATCCTTGTTTTATAAGTTGGCGATTTTGCTCATTCATTATTTTATTTACAAGACTTAATATTACCTGATTTATCTGTGATTGTACTGCTTGATTGGGCATGCCGACAGCAACCGGGTAGTCAATAACCATTTCACCACCGGGAGATATTATCCTCTGCGTTACGATATATACGGGGTTCTGTATAAGATCCATAATATAAATACACCTTCCATGATATTTATTACTGTTATAGTATATTCATATAACATGAAAGGTGTTAGCTTTAAAGGTTTGAAAACCTGTTTTTATTACAGACTATATTAAGCGCTGATATGATTCTGCTCTGTAATCATTTGCCGCACTGCCTTTTATATATTATTTATCTTGCAATATCTACCCGGATATTCCCGGCAAATTACTATTTTACGAATGAATTCCCATATTTATGAAACATTTATCTGCTACAAATACAGTTACCCATTTCTTAAGCTCAGACAAATCCCTAAGCTCCTGTGAGCTTTGATATTTCATAATCTGGCTTATTGCCTCATTTTTCTTTTCTACTACTATTTCTTCACCATATGTTTCATATTCTGATTTTTTAATATACTTAACCTCAAGTATTGCAAAATATGAAGGGTCTATTGGCTCCCTTCTCAGTAATGCTATATCTATATATCCATCTTCCACCTCATATTCTGATTTTACCATGTAAATATTGCTTAACATGAAGTATGAAAGCATAATAAGCTTTATATATTTTTCATCAAAATTAATATAATCCCGGTTGGAAAGCTTGTGCAATGTATTTTCAATAACTGATATAAATTTATCATTTTTGCCTTCAATAGCAATTTGCCTTATACCTTCTTTGATAAAGGAAGTATTTATATCATAGCCTGTTTCTTCATTTATTTTTTTAGCGTAATACTGATAGTATAAGCCCTTGATAACATAGTTAGGCGTTTTTAAACTTACGCTATCCAATACTCTTTTATCTATTGTAAGAAGGCCAAGGTAAAATAGCAGGGATTTAAAATCATCAGTTGTAAAGTCTTTTTCCATGCTGAATTGTCTGGTTATCTGCGCTACTATTTCCTCACCATTTAGTATCTTTTCCAGTACTTCCATATTGCCTTTCCGGTCTTTTAACTCAAACATTTTACCAAGCTTTCCATAGTCGCTGGCAATGTTTTGGTCTATTAAATCATTGGGACCTTTTTTCTTTTCTATAAAAGTTTTAAGATAATATAGTATCATGTCACTATTAAATAGCCTTTTATTTGCATCTTCAGAGAATAAATACCCGTTATAATTTTTGTGGAGTTCTTCTATTAATGCATCCATATCATTTTCATTCATTGGAAACCGCACTGTTTCTTTAACTATCTGCCTCACTTCATCCTCAGTAAAACCCATCATTTCATTGAAAGCTTCTTCACGAGTTATGTTGTCGGCAATATTAAACCCACTGGTAAGGCTATCTAAGGTAATTGGGCTTACCCCTGTTGCAAATATACGCTTTACGATTGTTTCAGTAGCTTTTTTTAAGACTTCGTACCACTTTCTTACAAAGCCGGTTTTGCTTATTGAATCTGCAAACAAATTAAATTGGAAGCTTAAAAGTTCATTAGCAAAGTGGTCATACTCATCAATCAAAACATAGATAGGTTTATCAATTTTATTCTTTACACTCGTAAAAAAATCTTCCAGCATATTTGCAGCTGATACATTTATATCTGATTCTTTTAGCACATAATCAAGAGTTAGCTTATAACGGCTTGTAAAATCATTGAATGCCAGCTTTGTGATATTAATAAAGCTTTCCTCCAGCTGTTCTTTTGTGTCAGTAGTAACTCCGGAAAAATTAAATTTTAAAATATAGTATCTATTTTTCTCCTTCGTTGGATTTTGTCCTATGTAAGTATCTTTGAACAAAACATCAAAGCGATCCTTTTCATTTATATCATAGTAGTGTTGGAGCAAAGACACAAACAGGCTTTTGCCAAACCTTCTCGGTCGCAGAAAAAATAGGAATGGTGAATGGTAATTTTCAATTTTTTCTATATAGTCAGTTTTGTCTACATAGATATAATTCTCTAATGCAATTGTCTTATAATTACTAATTCCATATGGCAATCTTTTCAACATAGCCCGCTCCTTTCAGAATCTGTAAAAGCTGTTGAGGATATTTTTCAATCATTTTTTACCGGAAGCTTTGATTACAATTATAAACGATTTTCTTAATTTTAACAATTAGAAATAATAGCTTCAGGGAGCATTTTCTTCCTACAATACAAAATATAGAAAAATGCGTCTATTAACAGCTCGGAATATCAAAAACTAATACTCTAATAAGCTGGTTTCTTCTATGGGTTTGTTTAAATCATCCGGTATTCTGAAAGTTTTGATTTCACACGCCCCAAATGATGTTTTCCACCTTCTGTTCAACAATGGAATTTCTATAGTTGCTTCCGTATTTTTCGCACATGTCTCATAACATCTCAGTATGTATGCCCCCTCATCTTCCTCTCTTTTGAAAACAACTGCAACAATATTTTCTTTTAATATGCAGATTCCGCTAAGACTCTGCGACAAAACGCCTTTATGATATTTTTCAATTATGTTGGGGAACCTGGTGTTAAACTCAAAAGCTTTTCTGACAATTCCAGATTCTTTCCAATTGTCTTTATGCGGCACCAATACATATCCAAACTCGTGAATTCCTTGATCCATAAATTCACAAAACTCATCTCTTTTTCCAAAGTGATCCATGTAATCCATGTGGGAATCTGATTTCAATACTGTTCCAAAAACATCTACCCATTGTTGACCAGGTTCCTCTTCTCCATTTGCAGGTCTTTCAATATGACCATATGGGATTTCATACACCGCAGCAGTATCAGTAATATTAACCGGGAAAGACTCTCCATAGAATTCTCCTGCATCATCATAAGCTTCTTTAATGCTGCAACCACCCATAATGTCATGAAATTGATTGAACAATACATTTTTCCATGCTTTTTGAATCATATTACACTTCATGTATTCTATTGAAATCTATTCTAACATATTTCCCTGCAACTACAGATTTTTATTACTATAAATTTATTTTTTACTAATAATATAAACGTGAACTACACCACTATTGAAATAGCGGGCTTCGGGTTCCCGATGAAATTATGGTAATTCCAGCGGTACACCTCCGGGTTATCCAACCCCACTACTGCTGGATTGGGCTTGCCAATCCT
>DAOSDD010000271.1:0-5445 GCA_035362115.1 Clostridiales bacterium
TACCTCCGAAAATCTGTTAGATTCAGCCGGAATAATTTCAAAACTGTATTTCCCGACAGCGGGTATTGTAAACTTGAACCACTCATAAGATGAATATTTAGGTAAGTATCCGTCATATAAAATATCCAGTTCAACTTTCCGCTCATATGATAAAGAAAAATCATGTTTGTTCTCAACGGAAAAATCATCATTCAATTTTGTGACAGCTCTAAGCTCGGTGTTCTTTCTTATTATTATTGGGTTTGTATATGGGGTTCCGGATATTTGAGGGTCGGAACCATCTATAGTGTAATAAATTTCTCCTTCCGATGCTCCGGTAGATATTTCTATTTTATAATACCCGCCTTCGTCGTCAACTTCATATACAAAATTAACTGTTGGTATGGGGATACCCTCTTCATAGTGTTTATATGAAGCATACCCATAAATACCCGAAGAATTTTGAATGATGGCACGTATTACTAAATTATCACTTATTTGTATATCAGATTCATCTGAATAAACTTGCTTTGTAGTGCTATTATAAGGATTTGAACCATCAGTGGTATAATATATTATATCACCTGTGTCAGCTCCGGATATTGTAACTTTCGTACCCGGTAATTGTCTGTTTTCTTCAGGGAGAATATTTGGACCTCCAGGAGCTTCTATATCACCAAAGTAAAAATTCGCCAGAGCACTTGAATTTCCATTTTTAGTGCAATATGACATTAAAGCTAAAGACCTATCTATCAATATTGGTGAAGTGTATTCTATATAAGTTGGTGTAGGTCTGGGGAAAATTGCATCCCATGTTTCCAGATAATAGTAAATTGTTGCGCCTTCTTCTGCTATAAGGCTTACATAAACAGGCTCTGTAATTGGAGTAACTACTTCACTTACCTGGGGCTGGGCAGGTGGGTTTTCAAGCAATTTAAAAATATATTCCTCAGGCTCTTCGGAATAATTATTTATCTCTAGAAAATAGCTTGTGTCGGGCTCTGCTTCAAAGCCAAGGACAGCAACTCCTTCTGGAATCATATTTATAGGTCCGCTGCTTGTAATCCAATTATCATCCTGATCTCTTAAAAATATGTTTAAGTTACTGTCGGCAAAACTTGCTGGTGTTCCATCGGTGTTATAGATATAAAGGGAGTAGCTGCTTTCTGCTGTTGTTTGTACAAGGAATTTCTTAGAAGATATATCTCCTCCAATACTTAAAGTTAATCCCCCTGTACTTCCGGGTTCTGAGGAGGGAACAATAGTCCCATCAACTATAATGTAGTTAAGGGACAGCACACCACTCTGCTTTTTAGTAACCGGATCCTCTATTATTACTTTGAGGGTATCCGGATTACTTATTATAGATTCTGAAGTATAACTGTTATACTGGGTTAAATCACTGCCAATCCAGGGATATGTACTATAATAAATATTCATACCCTCTTGGGCAGCTAGTGTTACATTTCCTACAGGAGCGCTGTATACACCTGAAGGGACTGAAGGTGTTGCCTGTTCAGGAGTAAACTCTTTATACACATTAAATCTTACATACCCTCTGGTATTTCCTGTATATATTCCTATTAGTTTCTGATCAGTTTCAGTTAAATCTTTTTTTGCATAATATATGTAATTGTCATTATTATCAAATACATACCCGGATATTCCTTCCTGAACAAAAGTATCGTATTCATTGGCATATCCTATAAGTATGCTTGCCTGAGCTGCATCGCCCTGTGCAGGAGTATAAGTCCTTGCATAATAGCAGCCATCCTCAGGAGCAGTTATGCTGTAATAACGAGCGGTATATGCTTCCATCTCCAGTTCAATTATATTCCCTATTTCTAAAGGTATGGGATTCTGTATGCTTCCTTCTTCGTAAGACATGTTATTTAACAGCATAGCTCTAATATTGGGATTTTCTTTGTTCAATCCATCCTTATCCTCATCAAGCAAGCCATCCCCGATGTCTCCTGTTTCTCCGGTTTCTCCGTTTACTCCTGTTTCTCCGGTTACTCCATTGTCGGTTCCAGTTTCTTCACCTTCTCCGGCTTCTTCGGCTTCTCCATTGGCAGCTTCGGTTTCTTCTCCGGCTTCTTCGGCTTCTTCTCCAGCTTCTTCAATATCTTCAGCTTCTTCCTCAGCTCCGGGTTCGGCATTTTGCCCTATCGGCTGCTCTGTTGGCTGCTCTGATTCACCCGCTCCTTCCGCTCCCTCGGATTCTTTTCCGACCTCTGATTCGCCAGCCTGTTCCACCGGCTGTTCTAAATCTTCCCCGGCTCCTTCTGCAGCTTCCCCACCGGCTTCCGGTTCGTCAGCCTGTTCCGTCGGTTGCCCTAAACCTTCACCGCTAGCTTCGCCCTCTGCTTCTAAAAGGTTCTCAGACTGAATTTGGGCATAGGTATCCCCTGCCATATCCATAGCATGAACTGCAGGCATAACTACCTGTCCTATATTCGTAAACAACATAGCAAGCATTACAAACCACGTAATGGTGTTGCGGATAGACCTCTTGAAGAATTTTCTGTTAAATATTGTTTTCATAACAATCCCCTTTACATTTAAATTAGTATTTTTCTATCAAATTTCTCAACTAATATTCTAAGAAGCTTCTTCGAATTGAAGCTGGCTGATATATTTCCAATAAACATGCCTTGTTGCGTATAGATCTCTATTTCAAAGAAATCTGTACTTTTATTGACAAGACTAATAGAGTTTAAATTCTCATTTGTTATAACTATCTCTTGAAGCACTGTGTTTTCTTTTGGCGTTAACACTATTTTATCATCATAAATAGACAGATTGTATAACTCTGTCTTAAAGAACCCCGTTTTTAGCTTTAATTCACAAGCCTGGAAAACCATAATATCCTCCACATGCCCAATGTGCCAAATAAGATGTACATGGGGTTTTAGACTAAAGCCGTCCATACTGCCATACATCTAAATAAGCACTTCAATTATTACTATATCAAAATTGACCATTCATGCAATGTCAGAAGGCAATCTGTCAATGACAGATTCTTGACATAATATGTGCCAAAATATATTGCTAGAACTAAATTAAATATGTTATACTGAATACAATCAAGGAAATAATCTTGACCACATTAATGTCCATATAAAAAATAAGGGGGAGAGGTCACTTGCCTTTTCATGAGAAACTTAATCTTCTAATGAATATTACCAATACAACAAACAGTATACTTGCTAATGCTGTTTCTCTTGACCCCTCCTTTGTAAGTCGTTTGAGACAGGGGACCAGATATCCTTCAAAAAATGAGAACTATATTAAACCGATTGCTTTCTTCCTTGCAAAGCATATTTCCGAAGAATATCAACAAACCGCATTAAGCGATGCATTGAATATACCAGTAAAAAATGTTCCTACTGATGTAGAAGCTCTTTCTGATTTGATATATAAATGGTTCTATGACTATTCTTTGCATGATGCAGCAACGGTACAAGGCTTTATAGATACCCTGACTCATCCAACCTTAAAAAAAATATCTGTAGGTATAGGTAACAATGTTGAGGTGAAAGATTACTCAAAATCTAATAGAATTGATGCTTCAGTTTTCTATGGTATAGAAGGGAAGCAAAGTGCGGCCTTAGAATTTTTATCCCTGGTAGCAAATAATCAAAACCCTCAGACACTTCTTTTATTCAGCGATGAGGACATAGAATGGCTAACTTTAAATCCTGATTTTATTACAAGATGGTCAATACTTTTAATGCAGATTGCCAGTAAAGGTAATAAAATAAAAATTATTCATACCGTTGGCAGGGATCTATCTGAAATGCTTTCTGCAATTAAGCAATGGCTTCCATTATATATGACAGGAGCTATAGAGCCATATTACTATCCTAAGAAACGTGATGGTGTTTTCCAGAGAACGTTATTCATTGCACCTGATACTGCTGCGGTGGTATCAGGTTCTGTGGGGAAGAAGATAGATAATACGGCAAATTTTCTTTTTAAAGACAAGAAAACTATCCTTGCTCTGGCAGATGAGTTTTATAATTATTTTTCACTTTGTCGCCCACTTATGAAAATATTCACTTCATCAGAGACAAGGAAATTTTTCGCAACTTTACAGGAGTTTGAGGGAGAAGATTCTAATACAATAATAACAACTGATACACTTTCCACTATAACAATGCCTTCCGGGATATTTAACAGCATATTTGCCCGTACAAAAACTAAATTAAAAAATGATTTCTTATTCGAGCAAGAACTCAGAGTAAAAAACTTTGAGGAAAGTCTGCTAATACATAAATTTACAGAAACTATTAATATGCCGGATTTAGAAGAAATACGGCTTGGGAAAATTAAAATAGCTTTTTCCGATATGTTTAGTGAAACTCAACTATTTTATACTATTGAAGAGTTTATCTCCCATTTGGAAAATATAATTCGGCTTCTTAAAGAGTATAAGAATTTTTATGTCTCTCTTAAAACTGATTATAGTATTTCAGGATTTATGTTGTATGTAAAAGAAGACGTCGGCGTGCTGGTGGCAAAATCTTCTATGCCCACCGTTATGTTTGCTATTAATGAAAGCAATTTAACTGCTGCTTTTTGGGACTATTTGGAACCAATAATCAGAGGTTATAGTAAATCTCCATCAGATAAAATAAATGTAATAGCAAAACTTGAGGAGGCTGTCCGGGAATTAAGATCAAGATGATTAAGCCCCACTAAGCCGGTAAACCCCACCGAGCCCCTGGCGCATTTTACAGCAGCATTCCTCTTTATTAAAATACATCCATTGACAAATCACCTAATCTCAATATAATTAATTCTTGTAACTATTATGTATCAAAGGACAGATGGATTATGGATAATTTTTTCAGCATTCTCAAGGAATGTGCTTTATGTCCACGGAAATGCAATGTCAATCGTATAGCAGGTGAAAAAGGTGTATGCAGAGCATCAGCTTCAGTGAAAGTATCTCTTGCATCCCTTCATAAGTGGGAAGAACCGTGCATAAGCGGTGATAATGGGTCTGGTACCGTATTTTTCACAAGCTGCAATCTAAAATGCGTGTTTTGTCAAAACTATGAAATTAGTCAGAAGGATTATGGCAAGGAAGTTACTATTGAGCATCTTGCGGAAATATTTTTAAATTTGCAGGGGCAGGGAGCTAACAATATCAACCTTGTATCCCCTACTCATTTTATGCCTCAGATAAAAGAAGCATTGAAGATAGCAAAACTTAATGGCTTAAATATACCTGTAGTGTATAACTCCAATGGATATGAAACTGTTGACGCTCTTCGTTTTATGGAAGGGATGGTTGATATATATCTGCCTGATCTTAAGTATTATAATGATGAATATGGAACGAAGTATTCAAGTGCTCCTCACTATTTCCAGTACGCGACAAAAGCAATATTAGAAATGTACAGGCAGGTCGGTTCACCTGAATTTGATGACAATGGACTAATAAAAAACGGGCTTATT
>DAOSDD010000272.1:0-5406 GCA_035362115.1 Clostridiales bacterium
TATTATTTCCTGAACATATAAGATGCGGGGGGAAAAATGGGTATATTAATCGTTGGTAAAAATAAAGTAAATAAGTTGATATTGGACAGGTTTAATAGTGAAAACCTGAAACCAATTATTATTGAAAATATTAATAATATAAAAAAGATTGAAGGAGAAGTGGGAAGTTTTAATATAACTTTAACTGATAGAAATATATTAGCAACCCACATAATTATTACTGAGGAACCGGTTCTTGCTTCATTTCCCGTAGAGTCAATAAAAAAATTCAGTACTGATTTTAATTCTGGTTTTTTTTCTAGCACTAGTTCTGATAGTGGTTCTAAGTCAAATAATAATTCTGGTTTTAACCATGAACATATTTCTGACTCGGATATTGATTTTGATATTGAACATTTACCCATCTTTAATCTAGAACAATTGGAACCTGGAAATGATACCTCCGGTATTTTCGATATTTGCAGTATGATATTAAAAAACAAAAAAAGTCCTATTGTTTTTATTATGGATTATCCTGAAGAATCACAAGCATATAGTACTCCCATTGTATTAAGAAAAGCTATTGAGTTTGCAAAAAAGAAAAGAAAAGTATTTTGCCTGATGAAGTTTATAAGGACAGCCGGTTCAGAAGAAGGAAGCCTGGAAAGATTGTACAGGGATGCAAGAAATTCAGGAGTTACATTTATTAAATATTCCAATGTAACCATAAATTACAATATGGAACAAAGCATTTTCAAAATAAATCTAGCCCATAAAATAGGAAGTACTGCCATAGAAACTGATTTTCTAATATCATCAGGATTTCTTGTTTCTGGAGAAAATTTAAATAAAATATCAGAATTGTTAAGGTTGAAACTTGACAAGGATGGGTTTGCCAATGGAAGTGATAGTTTTCTATATCCGGTATTAACAAGTCGTAAAGGGGTGTTTCTATTAAACACAAAGCTCCTACCGGGTGGAGATGAAGAATTGGAAAATTGTATTAATTTTACCATGTCAAAAATTAAAGAAGATATAAAATATTTTAGTTTAGGGAAAAGGGATTCCGAAAGCCGTTTCTATGCAAAAGTGGATAGCGAAAAATGTGCGTTTTGTTATACCTGTTATAGAGCGTGTCCACATCATGCAATGTCGCCTGACTATGAAAATTCCATAATGAAATGTTTGAAAAATGCATGTTACGGATGTGGGATTTGTGCTTCTATATGCCCTGCAAGTGCTGTAAATATGATTATTGATGAAGCAATTCTGCATGATGATACCAAGAGTGAAATCAAGAGCGAAATCAAGGATGATATCATGAGCGAAATCAAGAGTGAAATTAAGGATGATATCAAGGGTGAAACAAAGAGTGAAACAAAGGATAATATAGAAATTGATGATATAAGAAGTTGCAAAAGCGATATGGGAGATAATGAAAGCGGTACTTTAAAAATAATTTGTTGCGAAAATTCAGGGGAAATAGCTGTTAGAAAAGCATTGAAGGATATAGATGTTACCTGTAGTGAGTGTAAGGAGCGTAAGGAGCTCTATATAGAGCCGGAGAAAGGGCTATATAATAGAATTGAGGTTATGCCTGTTCCCTGTGGTGGCGAAATAAGTACTGAAATAATTCTTGGTTCGTTAAAAAGTTTTGAAAAGGTATTGGTTATGACTTGTATTGATGAAGCTTGCAAGCATTTTGAGGGCAATAAGAGAGCCAGACTTTATGTGGAGAGGGCAAAGAAATTTTTAAGGGATTCAGGACTTGATGATAAACGAATTGAGTATATACAGGTATCCCATGCTATGCCTTATGTTGCCGGTGAACATATACGTTTATTGATAGATAAGCCATTGATAGATAAGCCATTGATAGACAAAGCTGTTGATAGACAAAGCTGTTGATGAAAAGCAGTGCAGATAATCCAGTAATATAGAGAAGAAGGTGATTTTGCTTTGATAGTTGCCGAACAAAAACCAATAGAGGAGTTAATAAGCTATATTAAAGACTTAAGCAAAATTGTCATTGCAGCTTGTGGTACATGTGTTACAGTTTGTATGGCCGGGGGAGAAAAAGAAGCATTGAAGCTTGCTTCTATCCTGAAGGTTAAAAGGCTTGATGAAAATAGGCATATTGATATAAAAGTTGTAACACCAAAGAGACAGTGTGATGATGAGTTTTTGGAAGATATTGCTTTTGAATTTGAAGACTGTGAAGCTATATTGTCATTAGGTTGTGGAGCAGGGATACAGTTTATGGCGGAGAAATTTAAGGGCAAGCCTGTACTTCCGGGTGTTAATACCAAGTTTATGGGAGTGACTAGGGATATAGGGGTTTGGACTGAGATGTGCCAGGGTTGTGGTGATTGCATCCTGGAGAAAACAGGTGGTATATGCCCTGTGACAAGGTGTTCAAAAAGTAATTTTAACGGACCTTGTGGAGGATCAGCTAGTGGTAAATGTGAGATAGATCCGGATACTGATTGTGGGTGGCAATTGATATACGACAGGCTTAAAGCTCTTGGGAAATTGGATAATTTATATGAAATAATACCGCCTAAAGATTGGCAAAGCAGCAGAGATGGCGGACCCAGAAAGGTCATACAAAAGGAAGTTATATTATAAGCTGTAAGCTTTTTTAGCGTATAGTAATTTATAAAAAACCTAATATTTGGGAGTTAAATTACTGTACGCTGGGGTTTGGGCGTGCAAGTTTTAATAGGGAGGTTAAAATGACCGGTAAAATATCAGAAATAAAGCCAGATAATATATCTGATACAATAAGTAATCTGCAAAGGATATTGGAGGCAGGTCATTTTTCTGTGACTGCTGAAATTGGTCCTCCAATGAGTGCAAACGCAGACTTTGTCCGCGGAAAAGCACGTGATTTAGCAGGACTGGTGGATGCGGCAAATGTAACCGATAACCAGACGGCTATAGTCAGAATGTCTAGTGTTGCGGCTTCATATTTAATACAACAAGAGGGTATGGAGCCTGTTTTGCAAATGACATGCCGTGACAGGAATCGGATTGCAATCCAAAGCGACCTTTTAGGCGCCTATGCTCTCGGCCTTAGGAATGTCCTGTGCCTGTCTGGAGATCATCAGTCTTTTGGCAATCATCCGCAATCGAAAAATGTTTATGACATAGATTCCATACAATTAATAAATGCTTTAAGAATAATGAAGGAAGAAAAGACTTTTATGTGTGGCAGAACTACCAAAACACCGGCTGAGTTTTTTATTGGTGCAACTGCAAATCCTTTTGCAGATCCAGAAGAACTTCAGTTTATAAGATTACACAAAAAAGTTGCTGCAGGAGCTCAGTTTATTCAAACACAGGCAATATACGATTTGGAGAAATTTTCCACTTGGATGGAAAAAGTAAGAAAAGAAGGCTTGCATGAAAAAACTTATATTTTGGCAGGTATTTTGGTTAATAAATCCTTAAAGTCTATTGAAATGACAAAGAAGGTTGCCGGTATGGTAGTACCTGATATTTATGTTGAAAGGATGAAAAAAGCTGCTTCCCAAGAAGAAGAAGGTGTTAGAATTGCTTTGGACTTAATTGGCGAAATAAGAAAAATTGAAGGCATAAAAGGCATCCATATAATGGCAGTAGGTTGGGAAAGCATTGTACCAAAAATTGTGGAAAAAGCAGGTTTTCTACCAAGGCCTGTATTGTAGATAATTATATATATACTTACGCGAAATGGTACGGTATTGCAAAAGCAAAAGGAAGTAATTATATATATACTTACTGAATTTGGCTGTAAAAGATAAACCAAAGTCTTCAATAACAGGTAAATAACAGGTAAGTAACAGGTAAATAATTAGATTATACATTAGATTAACCAAAGTTTTGCATTCTTATTATAAAACCTGATTTAAACCGCTTATATCTAAACATGAAAGCAGCTGATTGCAGGCTTTCAACATAAATGCAAAACTATATTAAATTATATAAATGTGAAAGAGTAATGCTGTTAACATATTGTGAACATATTGAATGGAGTGATTAGCTTGAGTGGAGCGAATAGCATGCAGGAATATGCCTCACTTGATACAGGGTTTAAAAATCAGATAGCTTCGAGACCCGGAGGAGAAAAAGTTCAAAATTGTTATTTGTGTGGTACCTGTACTGCAGGTTGTCCTGTAAGTAGTTTATATGACGACTATAACCCCAGACGTTTTATGCGGATGATATTACTGGGTATGAAGGAGGATGTACTCTCTTCTCCTGAAATATGGCAGTGCAGCCAATGCCATATTTGTGTTGCGCATTGTCCTCAAGATGTGAGATTTGCAGATATAGTAAGGGTTTTAAGAAATATGGCAGTTGAAGAAGGTTATATTCCGGAAAGCATATTGAAGGAAATTGAAAGTATTGATATTGATTTAAAAAAACAGCGAATCATGAAAGTTAAAGAATTAACATCTGAAAAAATGCATAAGCAGAAATAAATTTGGAGGATATTATGAGAAAACCCGTACTTGTATTAGGAGGAGGAATAGCAGGAATACAGGCTTCTCTTGATTTAGCAGAAATGGGTATCCCTGTTTTCATAGTTGAGAAAACACCAAGCATTGGCGGAAGAATGGCGCAGCTTGACAAGACTTTTCCCACCAATGATTGTTCTGCTTGCATTCTTGCCCCTAAAGTTACTTCATGTTTTAATCACCCTCTGATAAAAACATTTACATGGAGTGAGGTTCTGGATATAAAAGGTGAAGCGCCTGACTTTACTGCGGTAATAAAGAAAAAGGCCAGGTTTATAGATGCGAATAAATGTACAGGATGTGGAGAATGTACACTTAAGTGTCCTATAGAAGCCAAAAACGAGTTTGATATGGGAATTGGGAAAAGACATGCAATTTACAAACCGTTCGCTCAGGCTGTACCAAACAAAGTTGCAATAGATAAAAAAGGAACATCCCCATGTAAGTTTAATTGTCCTGCACATATCGATGCTCATGGCTATGTAGCTCTTATTGGCCAAGGGAGATACAAAGAGGCTCTGGAACTTGTAAGGAAGACTACACCCTTTGCAGGTGTTTTAGGCAGAGTATGTTTTCACCCTTGTGAGAATGCCTGCAGCAGGCAATATTTAGATTCTCCCATATCAATAGCAGGATTGAAACGATTTATTGCGGATTATGAAGTATCACAGGGAATAAAACCACAGGTAAGATTAAATACCGGATTAAATACAAACACCGGAGTAAACACTGGAGTAAACACTGGAATAAATGCTGATTTGAATACTTCAGAGAATGCAAAGAAGAAAGTTGCTGTAATAGGTTCCGGACCTGCAGGACTTAACTGTGCTTATCAATTAACACTTATGGGTTATAAGGTTTCGATATTTGAAGCATTGGAAGAACCAGGCGGAATGCTTAAAGTAGGAATTCCCGACTATAGACT
>DAOSDD010000273.1:0-5400 GCA_035362115.1 Clostridiales bacterium
CAATTATAGAGGCTATGGAAGAATGTACGAAGAAGGCCAGAAAAATTGGAGAGACATATAATAAATAATCTAACTTGCAGACTTCATTTTGAGCTTGTAAATTGTGCAGTTGCTGAATAAAAAGATTGGGCAGAATAGTGCACTATCCAAGAATAGCAGAATAGTAGAATAGCAGAATAGTAGAATAGTAGGATGGTTGAATAGTAGACAGTTGAATGGTTCAATAGTTGAACAGTTGGTGATAGGAGAACAGTGTATGATTTATGAGGAAAAAATTATAGAAAGAAAGAAAATGTTTAAGGGCAATATTATTGATGTGGAAAAATATACAGTTGAGCTTCCCAATGGGAAAATAACTACGCGGGATGTGGTAGTACATCCTGGTGCTGCCGTAATAATACCAATTAGCCAAAAAGGAGAGGTTTATCTGGTAAAGCAATATAGGACACCAATAGAAAAGGTATTGCTGGAGCTTCCTGCCGGAAAACTTGATCCAGGAGAAGCGCCCGAAATCTGCGCTGCAAGAGAGCTTAAAGAGGAAACCGGGTTAAATGCAGACTGTATAAAGCACGTTATTAGTATACATAGTACCCCAGGATTTTGCAATGAAGTACTTCATGTTTTTATGGCAACAGGTCTTCATGAGGGAAATTCCTGTGCTGATGAAGACGAATTTATTTCTTCTGTAAAAATCCATATAGGCAAACTTATTGAAATGATTTTTAACCATGAAATAACTGATGCTAAATCAATAATTGGGATAATGATTGCTGAGAGGATTATAAACAAGGAAGTTTGACTAATTATGTTAGCTTAATTATTAATTAAGTAGAATGCAGCAATTCTTGTGACTGCTCCTTTCATTTACTTATATCTTGAAAAAGGTTTACAATATATGTGCCCATAGTGTAATTTTTTGACTTTATCCTGCATAAACATCTTAGTGATAAAGGAAATAAGAAGGGGTACATATGATTAATAAAACAAGAGAATTACTGGGCAGGCATATAAAGGAAAATTCAAACAGATACTTTTTACTATTTATGGCATTTATTATTGGAGTTTCAGCAGGAGCCTTTACTGTAAATGGTTTAAGTACACTGCAGACAGAGGAGTTGATTCATTATTTCCAGGGCTTTATACAGTTAATGGAGAAGCAAAGACTTAACAGTAATGAAATATTAATGATATCTTTGCAGGATAACGCAAAAATTGTAATTCTATTGTGGGTATTAGGTTTAACTATAATAGGGATTCCTTTCATTATTCTCCTTATTATTATAAGAGGTTTTATTACAGGATTCAGCTCTGGATTTATTATTAAAATATTAGGTTTAAAAGGTGCTTTATTCAATTTGTTTGCAATATTGCCTAAGGAGTTTGTTATTATACCATGTATTATTGCTTTAGGTGTAAATGGTATTAATTTTTCACTAAGCATAACAAAAAGCAAATCAATAAAGCAGATTTTAAAAGAGAATTTAAAAATGAATTTCATCGGATATAGTATGACTACTATATTTTTCAGTATATTGATATTACTTGGAATATTGGTAGAAGCGTACATAGTACCCGTTTTTATACGAATTATTACACCAATTATGACTACATAATGTATAAATGTGGTAAATCAGGGCAATAATTATTAGAGTAGATTGACCGGGTAGAACTACCTTGTAATCAATAAATAGTATATAGTTCAAAAATATGAAAGAAGGAGTAGTTTTTAATGAAAGAGTTAGTTCAAAAATATATTGATTACCTTGAAAACGGAAGGCAATTAGCCAATAATACACTTCAATCTTATAAAAGGGATCTGGAACAGTACATATCATATCTGAATGAGATGAATTTGTGCAATATAAACGCTACCGATAAAACTACAGTTATTAATTATTTACTGCATTTGCAGAAAAAAGGCAGGGCAACTTCAACCATTTCAAGAAATCTTGCATCAATCAGATCTTTTTATCAGTATCTGGCTAAAAGCAACATAATAGACACAGACCCTACATTGGAACTAGAATCTCCAAAGGTTGAAAAAAAGCTTCCACAAATTCTCTCTCCTCAGGAAGTGGAGCTGCTTCTTGAACAGCCAAAGTGCATTGATCTAAAAGGGTACAGAGACAAGGCAATGCTTGAGTTATTATATGCAACAGGAATTAGAGTATCGGAATTAATAAACCTTGATTGCTCCGATATTAATTATGATTTGAGTTATATTAAATGCAATAATGGAGTAAAAGAACGTGTAATTCCAATCGGTTCACTTGCAATAAAAGCATTGCAGGATTATTTACTCAAGGCAAGAAAAAATATGATCAGGAATAATGATGAAAAGGCTCTGTTTATAAACATAAATGGTAAAAGGCTTACAAGGCAGGGTTTCTGGAAAATAATCAAGCAGTATAAGAATCAGGCTAAAATTGGTAAAGACATTACACCCCATACATTAAGACATTCTTTCGCAGCTCATCTGCTTGAAAATGGGGCGGATTTAAGATCAATACAGGAGATGCTTGGTCATTCCGATATATCATCTACGCAAATTTATGCACAAATTGCAAGAAATAGAATTAAGGAAGTTTACAAAAAGACACATCCGAGAGCATAATATATGAAGAGCAGCTTATGATGTAATAAACATGAAGTACTACTTATGATATAACAAACACGTTAAGGGGACATATATCCTGACTATATGGGTATGGCCCCTTTTATAATATACTTGATATTACTCAGAAAGGAAATATTTATGAAACGAGCGATTATTATTGTATTGGACGGAGTTGGAATAGGCGAACTGCCTGATGCTGAAAAGTATGGTGATAAAGGCAGTAATACCCTTGGGAACATTGTTAAAACAATTAATGGCTTCAGACTTCCTAATCTTGAAAAACTCGGTCTTTCAAATATTGCCGGCATGATTGGCTTCCCTGAAAACAACCATCCGGAAGCCTGTTTCGGACGTATGAAAGAAAAGTCACCAGGTAAGGATACGACAACAGGACATTGGGAGATTGCAGGTATTGTTATGGACAAGCCATTCCCAGTTTATCCCGAAGGGTTTCCAAAAACCATAATTCATGAGTTTGAAAAGGCTATAAATAGAAAAGTCCTTGGTAATATGGCTGCATCAGGTACGGAAATTATTAAGACGTTAGGACATCAACACGTAATTACTGGTTATCCTATTGTATATACATCAGCAGATAGTGTTTTTCAGATTGCTGCCCATGAAGATGTTATACCTGTAGATAGGCTATATGAAATGTGCAGGATAGCCAGGGAAATTTTAAAGGGGGAACACTCTGTAGGCAGGGTTATCGCCAGACCTTTTACAGGCACAGAAGGTAAATATGCCCGTACTGAAAGGAGGCGTGATTTTTCTTTAAAACCCATAAAGAAAACACTGTTGGATTATGCAGTAGAAAAAGGCTATCAGGTAAAGGCTGTAGGTAAAATTGAGGATATCTTTGCTAATCAGGGAATTACCGAATCGGTGCATACTCATAATAATACAGCTGGAATACGCAAAACTATAGATTTTATTAAAGAAGATTTTTCAGGATTAATTTTTACAAATCTTGTTGACTATGATATGCTTTATGGGCATAGAAATAATGTAGAGGGGTTTGCATTAGCATTAAAAGAGTTTGATGAGAAACTGACAGAAATATTGAATAATATAAAGAAAAATGATATTATATTTGTAACCGCAGATCATGGCTGTGACCCTACAACCCCAAGTACGGATCATTCAAGGGAGTATGTACCGTTAATAGTCTACGGAAATAACATAAATAAAGGTGTCAATCTTGGTACAAGAGAATCCTTCGCAGATCTCGGAGCTACAATAGCAGAATATCTTGGTACAGGGTATACAGGTGAGGGAATTAGTTTCTTAGGTCAATTGTAACTAATTTGTAACTGATTTAGCCTTATGTTTCAAAACACATGGGTTTCATTTAATATTTTATCTCTACAGTGTTTTGGAAAATATAAGATAAAAGAGGATTACTTAAAATGAGAATGTATAATATAATTGAAAAAAAAAGAGATGGGTGTGAACTTTCATATGAAGAAATTAGCTTCTTCATAGATGGAGTCATTAAGGAAAATATTCCTGATTATCAGACAGCGGCCTTGTTAATGGCTATATTTATACGTGGCATAAATCCAAGGGAAACTGCCGATTTAACGAGATTAATGGTTGATTCAGGGGACAAAATTGACTTATCTTCAATAAAAGGTATTAAAGTTGATAAGCACAGCACAGGAGGGGTAGGGGACAAAACTACATTAATAGCAGCTCCGGTTGTTGCAGCCTGTGGTATACCTGTGATAAAAATGTCGGGAAGGGGGTTGGGACATACAGGCGGTACTATAGATAAACTTCAATCGATTCCTGGATTTAAGACTGACATTGATAAAGAGGAAATCATAAAAAATGTAAAAAGGATTGGTATATCTATAGCAGGTCAAAGCAATAATCTGGTACCTGCAGACAAAAAGTTATACGCTCTAAGGGATGTAACTGCCACAGTTGACAGTATTCCGCTAATTGCAGCAAGCATTATGAGTAAAAAAATTGCATCAGGAACAGATAAAATTGTACTGGATGTAAAAGCGGGAAGCGGAGCTTTTATGAAGGATATTGACCATGCTATTTCTCTTGGTAAAACCATGGTGGAAATAGGTGAAAGAACAAGCCGGGAAACAGTTGTAATTGTAACTGATATGGACATTCCTCTTGGAAATGCTATAGGAAATTCCCTGGAAGTTATAGAAGCAATAGAAGTGTTAAAGGGAAGGGGACCTTCTGATTTAAAAACAATATCTCTTGAAATTGCAGCACATATGCTGAAACTTGCCGGTATGGGAAATATGGAAGAATGCAGAGTAAAGGCTAGAAATGCAATTGATAGCAGAAAAGCCATGGAAAAATTCAAAGAATTAGTAAAAGCGCAGTATGGAATTGATGATGTTATTGAAGATTACAGTATATTTAAGCAGCCATTGTACAAATACGATATAGCGGCAGATATGGAAGGCTTCATTGAATCTATGGACACTAGGTTAATAGGACAGGTATCATCAATTTTAGGTGCCGGCAGGCAAACAAAAGAAAGCCTGATTGATTATTCGGCCGGTGTATATATTTATAAAAAAACAGGTATGGAAGTAAAAAAAGGTGAGATAATTGCGACCCTGTATACAGATAAAAGTGAAATTGCTGATGAAGCTGTGAGTTTGTTAAAAGGTGCTTTTAACTACTCCCGTAATACGCCACAATTAAGACCATTGATACTTGCTTATGTAGATAGTAAGCACACATTCAGATACGCTGATTAATAAAATACAAAATATAAAATATTACTGCATAATACAGAATATACA
>DAOSDD010000274.1:0-5329 GCA_035362115.1 Clostridiales bacterium
TATTTATTATATTTCTCTCCAATTTTTCTGGCCTTCTTCGTACATTCTTCCATAGCCTCTATAATTGCGTATCTAAAACCATTCTTTTCGAGTGCTTTCACAGCTTCAATTGTAGTCCCTGCTGGCGTACATATTTCATCTTTAAGTTCCGCCGGATGCCTTCCTGTCTCCAGCACCATTTCAGCTGAACCTGATACTGCCTGTGCTGCCATGGTATAGGCGGATTTGGCGGGAATACCCATTAATACTGCAGCATTAGCCATTGCTTCAATTAACATAAATACATAAGCAGGGCTGCTTGAAGTAAGAGCTATTACCTCATCCATAAGGGATTCGTCTAATACTTCAACCTTTCCTACGCATTCAAATAAATCTTTTATAGTATAAAGCTCGATTTCACTTAAACTATTTTTTTCAAAGGAGATCAATGTCATGCCTCTGCCTATTAATGCAGGCCTATTAGGCATTGTTCGTACAATTTTTGCATTGTCTCCCAATATCTCTTTATAAACTTTTATTGGAACTCCTGCTGCAATAGATACAAAAATTTTACTATTATCAAAAAGATGGCTGCATGGTTCAAGAACAGATTTTATTATGCCCGGAACAACAGCAAGAACTATAATATCGCATTTTTCAATTACTTCAATACTGCTTTTTTCAATACTAACCCCGGTTTCATTATGTAATAAGGCTGTTTTATCCGAATCAATATCATATATATGAATATTACCTGGAAATACTTTTCCCGAACCTGATATACCTTTCGCTATAGCTGAGCCCATTTTCCCGGCACCAATAAAACCAATACGCGTATTCATATTCATACTCATAGCAACATACCCTCCAAACACAACAATTTACATATCCTATATGAAATTAAGCGGCTACAGTCTATAAATCCTGTAAGCCGCTTATTTTGGTCGGAGTGACTGGACTTGAACCAGCGACCTCTTGCACCCCAAGCAAGCACTCTAGCCAAACTGAGCTACACCCCGTTCACGATTAGAAATTATAACACATGGGTTTACAAAAGTAAAGGGGTTTTCCATTTTTATTTTATTGCTATAAATTACCATAAACTACAAAATTATAATTTATGAAAATCAATTTAGAATTTTATACTGCATTTCTTTTTTCAACACCCCTGGTTTAATACCTGCTTGAATATATTTCACATCGATATCTGCCAGATATGATGCTCTTGTACGTTTTTCATTTATCAGCTCAATTACCTCAAGAGATTTCGCAAGCACACCGGCTGCTTTATCCTTCTCGAGCAGTTCGATGTATTTATCAGCAATTTTAAACAACGTTATTATTTCGAAATACCCATTTTCCGAAAATATTTTTACGATGCTTCCTAAATTATTATCTTTATGGTATTGCTCCTGAATATGCTTTCCTTTTTCAGTTGCTTTTTCCAGAACAATAGATGCCTTAAGGTTATCTATACCCGCATATATCCTGGCTATATATATAATTCCCGGCATGCTCATCAGCTAGTAAAAGGCTTAAGCGGAATATATCCATTTCTACTTTCGAAGGTATAGGGGCAGTATCAGAAATAACAGCTACATGAGATTTATCCGTCATATCAGACTTATCAGCGGCAGCAAATCTTCGGTTCTGCATATTATTGATTGTTAAGCACCCAGTAAGCACTGATAATATTATGCATATGATTATACAATATAGTATTTTTTTCATATAAACCAACTTTCTATTACTCACATTATATAAAAAGCATTTCTGTGAAAAATATTTAGTATGACTTGGCAATGTGGAATTATTGCATAATTTGTTAAAGGTTTCTATTATTTATGACGGTATTATACCTTGTTTTGTTCCAAAAAATTTTGTTTTTATGTTGCTTTGTATAAAAATGCAAAAGGATGGATATTCTAACGATGTGTATTTTAATTTTATATAAAAAAATCATTTAACATATATATATTTGCATTATTAACAAACAATAGGAGGATGATTTAATCATAAGGAATTTTAATAGAAATTTCGGTATAATACTGATATTATTCGTTATAATTTCATTTTTATGCGGAAATAACCTGGCTGTATATAGTTCATACAGACAGGCATATAAGGAACTTGAGTCTCTTACTATAAAAACAAAAGAATCTTCTATAATTAACGAGCGGTTAAGTTCTACACTTAAGCAACTGGAAGAAGAGAATGACTTGCTTAAAAATAGCTATTTAAATATGGTAAATGAAAAAGAAACTATTAATGATGAATTATCAAAGCTTAAAAAACAAAATGAAGATTTGTTATTAAAAAATAATGAGCTGCTTACCGAGAACGATAAATTGGATAATAAAAATAGGGACATTATGGAAGATAATATTGCTCTTCAGAACTCTCTTAAGCTTGCAGCTTCTGTTGGAATAAAACCTCAAAATTATACTGCTTTTAATGGTATAAATTCAAGAGGCAGTATTGACAGGGGAAATTATATTGGAAAATTCTTAGGTACTGCATATACCCCAAGTGTAGAAGAGTGCGGTAACAATAAGGGGATTACTAACTCCGGCAAACCTATAATACCTGGAGTATCTGTCGCAATTGATAAGAACTACTGGCCTTTTGGGACTGTTTTCTATATTAAGGGATTAGGGTACGCAGTCGCCATGGATACGGGTAATGGAGTAAAAGGTAAATACAGGTTTGATTTTGCTGTTTTTGATAAAGAATTTGCTAAAGTCATAGGCTCAAGGAAATGGGATGTATATCTTGTAAGAATGGGAACTGGTAAAGTTGAGGACATAAAATTTTAATAAACAAAAGAACCGTCCCCTCGTTCCTCCCTCGTTCCTACTGGAAATATACCCGCTAACATTGTTTAAATCCGTACTACCTGTATACCGATCTCTTGCCGCAAACTTCAAATTGCGTACATTTGCCATGATTGGTGCACCAAACATAATAGACAAGGTTCTGTAGCAGTATACAGTATATAATTCCGAATGTTTGGATGGTTAAATTTAATATACAAATCTACAATAACCTTCTCTTCACCCGACGACTGGAAGCCCGTGTGACATTATTGTGCCATATTTCAGAGAACGTCCCGCAGTCGCGACGACGATGAGCTGTGACCCTCGAAGCCCTTCTCCCTGGCGGTGCTTGCCACCCAGCGAATCGGTGTGGCGTGCTGCAGGGACTATCATTTCGGGGACTCAGACCATGCACGACCTTGCGTTGACTGCTTTGTTATGTAAAGTACCGCCCACCTTCCGGTCGCTCGACGGAGTCAAGGCCGGAGTTCATTAATGCATTTACTTATAGTTACTTTTATATAATCAAGAATAAACTCAAAGTTAAATATCTCTAAATTTCCATCATAATTATCAGTCATATCATTGCTAAGTGCATTAAGTAAAAGGATAAGTTTATTATGCGAAAACTCACTTATACCAAATTTAACTGGTAATATTATATCATTTTGGAAATCAACATTAAAATATTCACGCAACAGTGTATTGAATATCCTCAAATCATTAAATAGTAATTCTCTTTGATATCGAGCCTCATCAATATCGAGATCATATTTCAAATACTTGGGATATATAGAATTGACCCAATTAGCATCAGATACAAGGTGACAATAATATCCAATTATAAAGTCATCTATATTATTCTTTTTATTAAGGTATTGTTCCTTAAAGCGTTCTAAATCTATGTTAGGGTAGCTATCATATTCATTTCCAATGATCTTTCTAAAATGAGCGTGCGAATTCCCGTAAAGTGATCCGTCATGTGCATCTGGAGCCAGATTACCTAACAAAAACAAATCTTTATCAAATGAAGTCTCCTTCATTATTTCATGTGAAATTATATAGTGCATGAGTCTTGAAGCCATCATAATCACTCTCTTTCATAATAATGTATCGCAGAGTGTTTTATTTTCGCCCGGCGGCCGGAGGACTGGGCGACGTAGATGAACCGCATTACGTATAACGTCTGGTTTGCCCGACGCCCTCAAAGCCTACAAAGGAAGGGGCTCATACCTTGGTACCTTCTGGGTGGGCTAATACCCCGACTGGCTCGGTTGGCTTTGAGGGTGTGCCGTGCAAACTCCGGAGCCTTTCCCTTCACGGCTTTACAGGCAAACATTGTTAGGTGCTGTTTCACGACCTACGAAGCAAGAGCGGCACGGATGCCGCGGCCTGAAGTCTTGACCTCATCAAAATTACTCTACTATTCAAATATACTTTTTATGGCATTATGCTTTTCCATATCAGCAATAATTGGTTTATGTAATAATTCTCGAAAGTCATTTTCTGCAACCCATTTATAATCACTATGTTCCTTTGATAGGATAACATTATTCTGGGTAGCTATGCATTTATATGTCAAAATTACGATTTGTCTTAATGGGTCAGTTTTAAAAGTTGTTGCATAAAGCAACTTATCTACATCTATACTAATTCCAACCTCTTCACAAACCTCCCTTTTTAATGCTTGTTCGAGTCCCTCACCAAAATCAATTTTACCTCCAACGCATTCCCATGTACCTGCACCTACATCATCATTGTCATCTCTTCTAATGATTAGAACCTTACCGTTATATAAAATTACTCCTTTTACTACAACAATAATTTTATTATTCATAATAAATCTCCAATACATTGCAACCATATATCATAATAACTCATCATATTCGTTTCATTTGTAGTATGTTTTACCATTTTATTGAAATTACTGTTTACATTAAACCTATTTGTGCTATACTATAAATAAGGACGGCGACGCTTGTTGCTGTCAGGTTATAATTGATAAATTCTTATTTTGAACGGTTTTTAAAAGACCGTTTTTTTCTTTTGCTTTTCAGGCTGTGGTTGAAGCAGTTTTCTGGAAATTACTCTAATAGCTACCCCTACTACGATAGGTATGAATATGTATTTCATACACAAGACTACAAAATAGCCTATATTCGTGTATAAATCATTATCCACATCGACCACCTCCTTCCTTTGTGGATTCCCTGCAGCAACTATAACGTCGCCATCCTCATGTGTGGGAATACAAAGGAAGGAACCTTAAAGCTAATCACTCATCTCAAACCTGATTGTTTATCACCTGTCCATTGTACCATATGCAATTAATATTTGCAATATATTCCAGAACATTTGTTTATCCTTATTTAATGCTGTTCTATGATTTTCTACAAAGAACCACCAAAGAACACCCGCGACACGATGTCGCAGCAATACCCAGTCTTTCATGTAACGACTCGATAGCAATAGGTAAGGTTTTGAGGTAATCTCCACCTTGTCCCCTGCTCCAAACCGGATAGGAACCTTTCAAT
>DAOSDD010000275.1:0-5304 GCA_035362115.1 Clostridiales bacterium
TTATACCAAGCCTTTATAGTGTTTGGAATATAGTAATTATGAGGAATTATATTTCTACTATTCCTGAAGAAATGGAAGAGGCAGCAGTGGTGGATGGTGCACATCCTTTATACATAATATTTATGATAATGCTCCCCCTATCTCTTCCCATTGTTGCCACTGTTTCTCTTTGGAATGCAGTGGGACATTGGAATGCTTGGTTTGATGCTATGATTTATATTACTGATGGCAAAAAACAGGTGTTACAAATGATCCTTAGAAAAATAGTAATTATGGAAGAGATGCGGCACCTTATTCCAGAAATGGATGCTGCTTTGACAAGTCAAGGTGTTCAATATACAGAACTAACAGTAAAGGCTGCTACCATAATGCTTACCATAGGACCGATAATTGCTGCATATCCCTTTGCACAGAAATATTTTGTTAAAGGAATATTAATTGGTTCTCTGAAGGGATAGGTTGCTTAGTTTTAAAGCATTGTAGAATTAAATGGTTAATGCAATGCTTTAATATAAAAAACATTAAAAAATAACAATAGGAGGTATATTATGAAAAAATTACTAGCTATTATTATTGTATTGGTTATGCTGCTTACCATTATATCCGGCTGTAGCGGAGGTAAAAAAAGCGACAACAAAAATGACAGTATAAATCAGACAGAACAAGCTGCAAAAGAGCCTACAAAGATTCTTTGGGCTGCCGGTGGCTCGGGCTCGAACATTCCATCTAAAGACGGGATTGTTGTAAAAGCTTTAGAAGAAAAATTCAATGTAGATATTTCTTATTTTGGCAGTACTTTTGTCGACAATAAAGAACAATTTACTATTAAGATTGGCTCCGGTGAGATTCCTGATGTTTGGTATGACTGGAACACCGATACATGGTGGGAACAGGGTATACTACGAACTGTTATGGAAGAACTGATCAAACAGTATATGCCTAAAACTTATGGCGATATTTTTTTAAAGCTTGACCCCAAAAAAATGGCTTTTAGTGTTCGTAAAACGGAAGACGGAGACCTGAAAGGTATACCACAGCTTTCATTGGCAGGTGCTTCATATTTCATAAGAGTCTACAGACAGGACTGGCTGGATAAATTTAATCTTAAAGTTCCAACAACAGTGGAAGAACTGGAAAATGTAATAAAGGTATTCACTAAAGATGATCCAGATGGAAATGATAAGAACGACACTTATGGTGTAAATGTTCAATCTAACATGGTAGGATTTAGTGATGTTTTTGGAACATTCGGCATAGCACCTGGTATATGGGTACTGAAAAATGACAAAGTTGTTTTTTCTGATACAACTAATGAATACAAGGAAGCCTTAAAAATTTTAGCTAGGTGGTATGCGGATGGGTACATCAACCCCGAATGTCTGACAGATTCATTTGAAACCTTTACTTCAAAATTTGCTGATGGAAAGATAGGGAGTTATTATCAGAATTGGTATTGGGCTTCTTCGGACCAGACAAACACACCAGTCAGCATGTTGCTTAAAAAAGACCTAAATGCCAAAGTTGTATATGGAGATGCTATAAAAGGACCTAACGGGGAAGCGGGGTCATACGGTTTTGGTCCGGATTTAGGTTGGACAGTACAGTTTCGTAAGGGTCTAAGTGACGAAGTAGTAATAAAGGTAATGCAGATTATTGAATACCTCAGTACAGATATAGAAGGGTTTAAGTTGCACCATGGTGGTATTGAAGATAAAACTTATATTATTGAAGATGGTATGATAAAAAATAATCTTTTACCTGAAGAAAAAATTAAAGAAGGAATAGATGTCTTCCCATTTTTTACAGGTGAAAAATTTAAAGATTTATACTGGGGAACCGGCGAATCAGGTAAGCTATTTGATTTAGGTACAAAACAACCTTGGATAACTAATGTTATAGGTAGGTCACCCCTTGTAAAAGCCCGTGAAAAGGGTATTGGCACTGATATAGGTAAAGTACGAGAAGAGTTTTACTGGAATGTAATTACCGGCAAAGTAAATGCTGATACAGAATGGGATGCCTATCAAAAGAGGTTGAATGACAATGGGCTTCAAGAGATGACAGAGGAAGCAAATGAAATATATGATAGTGTTTATAGAAAATGAAGGAAAGAATATATAGATATTATGAATAATCCTATTGATAAATAATAGGGCTTAATATTTCCTTAATATAAGCAGGGAAATGCCTTATGGCAATTTCCCTATTTATTTAACAGACTGGGTGTAAAGGAGGAATGACGATGAGTAGCATAATGCTAAATGAAGATTGCAATCACTTTATTCATACAAGGCATGTGGCGGGCATACAGGTAGGGATAAATGAATTATGTAGTTTTATTGATCAATATGCTAACACGGATGTAAAAGATTTGCTATTTAATGTCAATGCTATGCTTGCCTTTTTCCCTTCAAAATCACGTGAGAATGCAATAGATAAATATTTGAGGTTACTTAAAGCCGGCAAAGACATGGATATAAGCGGAACTGCCGTTAAAACTGCATATGATATCTTTGTAAAGCAGAATCTTGATATGTATAAGATATGGATAGAGCGCTCAAGATATAATGGAATATCCCCTTGGATATCAATTCGTATGAATGATATCCATAATAATCAGGATGAAGGTCATTTTCTGCTATCATCCTTTTTTGAAGAAAATAAGCATATGCGTAGAGTTACTCACCGCCCTAATTCAAATTATTTTGATAATGCACTGGATTATACATTCCCTGAGGTTCAAGAGCATTATCTTTCTTTGATAAAAGAAGTGGTTGAAAGATATGACTTTGATGGACTTGAACTGGATTGGATGCGGGAAGTGTATCTTTTTAAAATAGGTGGGGAATCTGAGTGGCTAAAAATTCTTACTAATTTTATGCGTATTGTACGAAAAATTTTAGATCAGGCGGAGAAAGAAAGGGGTCATAAGATTAAAATCTGTGTACGAGTGCCCTATAGCCCAGAGGTAGCATTACGTTTTGGACTTGATGTGCTTACCTGGGCAAGGAACGGGTTAGTAGATGTTATTGTACCAACAGCAAGATGGGCTACGACAGATAATAATATGCCTATTGATTTCTGGAAACAAATCCTTGACGGGACCGGAGCTATAGTTGCAGCTGGAATTGAAATATTACTAGAGGCTACAAGAGCAAATCCCAAATACAATGCATTTAATTCTCTTGAAACAGCTAGAGGAAGTGCTTATACATATCTTAACATGGGTGCTGACAAAATATACCTTTTTAATTATATGGATCAACCATCACTTTTGTCACATTCTTTAGAATTTAATTCTGCTGTTGATAAACGAAACTACCATGAACTCCTAATAACTATCTGTGATCTGGAGACTGCTTCAAAATTGCCCCGAAGGAATGTTGTTACATACCATGACATAGCAGCACCTGGTTTACGAAATGGAGATCTGCTTCCACTATGTTGTAGTTCACCTAATTCTAACGGCTCAATGATCTTTAAGAATATCCGAATAGAAACTGGTCCAATCAATAAAAATTTAAAACGATCTTTAGTATTAGGCATTGACTCTAAGAGAGAACTTGACTCTTCAGATTTTGATGTATATTGGAACACAAATAAATGCAAACTTGTAGGAATTATCACCTTATCAGCTCCCAAACCAAACTGTAAAACATATAAATTTAAAATAGAGTGCAGCGAAAAGTCTCAAGAAGCATTTCCCAGTGCTAGTATTATAGAAATTGCTTCCAAGAATATTCCATTTTCTGTAGAATGGGCTGAAATACTAATTAATTATCAAGGCTGTTAACATGTTTGAGTTAGTACAATAGCGAAAAATTGTTCTTTGTCAGCTTTCTGATTCCACTGTTGATGTAAAGATGTTCAATTTATCAAAAAGCGATCATAATGATGTCATTACAGAAGTTTTCAAATCAAAGACAATCGTACTTGGATCTCTAACAGTGTGCAACGGTATCCTTGATAAAGTTGAAGGCTTTGTACATCTAATGAAAGGACTTAAATTTTAGAAAAAGAAGGCGGCATCCTTTGGTTGTTATGGTTGGAGTGGCGAGGGAACGAAGACTCTTAATGAATTATCGGCAAATGCGGGGTTTGAAGTGATCGACGAAGGTTCTGGAAGATTGTGGAATCCCAATGAAGAAAGTCAGCAAGTTGCTGTTGAATATGGCAAAAAGATTGCAAAGGCATAAAGCATACAGAAGGCATAAAGCATACAGAAGGCATAAAGCATACAGAAGGCATAGAGCATATAATTGGAAAAATTAGGATTCTGCTACAAATATAAGAAGCAGAACCCTAAGAATCAATAAGGATCAGCAGCAATAAGGCTCCATATCAATAATGCTCCGCAGTAAGAAGCCAAACTATCAATATTATCTTACTTAAGTCATACTACGGAAAATAAATTTTCCTATAGAATTTTCCTATTCATTGTGACAAAATTATCATTATACATGGTGAAATGGATATTATCACTTGCTGCGGCAGGCAGATTGTCCTTTATATAATTTTCTAGCTTATCTATAACCTTTTTTGCGAGTCATAATACTTTGCTCTATAGTCTCCTGGAGCTACTGAAACATACTTTTTGAAAGCTCTGATATAACTGAAACGATTATTGTATCCCGCCATTTCTGCAATCTGCTCGATACTTTTGTCTGTTTCGGACAACAGGTGCTTCGAATTTTTTACTCTTATTTTTGAAACATAATCCCAAAAACTTATACCAATTTTCTCTTTAAAATCTTACAGAAATATGAAGAATTATAATTAAAATTGTATGCAATTGTGGCAAGAGATATCTCTTGCATATATTTATCTTCGATATATTTTTTAATTTCAGATATCAGACTTTTTCACTGTCTTTATCTTGATCAATCGCTTGAATAGACTCGGTGCCAGACACTTTTTGCAGTGCATAGAGGAAACATAATTTTTTTGCTGATACCAAGCGTATCAGCAATTTGCGTGTTAAGGGGATGTATGGGGATGCGCTTAAATATCCTGTTAATTATGGATAACAGTATAGATTTTCTAATCAAATGATAGATATTAGCAATATACACAGCTGGATGCAAGGAATAATCAATTTTAAATGGTTGTAACTCTATGCTTTCTGATAAATATGATTATGAATGTTAAATGTGTTCTTATTACTGCTAAACAGGCACTTGTTTATACAACATTTAATGAATATATTAAGGCACAACGATCTTGACATTGTTGAGCTGGAAAGATAAAATCAATGGCAAGAAGTAGAACTTTATGGAGTTAAGCGCTGTATATAAAAAATTAAGA
>DAOSDD010000276.1:0-5302 GCA_035362115.1 Clostridiales bacterium
AGGTGCATGTAATAATTATGTGTTATTATGTTAATAAGTAATAAGGTGATTTTCTATCTTTAATGCTAATTTGACGGGAGTTGATTGTTATGCGTGTTATAGAGGGAGGAGTAACTTCCCCTGAAGGTTATTTTGCCGCTGGGGTTGCATGTGGAATTAAAAAAGATAATAAAAAAGATATTGCAATTGTCTGTTCTGAAGATGTAGCAGCAACAGCAGGCATGTTTACCACAAATATTGTGAAAGGGCATTCTGTTCAAGTCACAATGGAGCACTTAAAAAGCGGTTATGCTACTGCTGTAGTTATAAATAGCGGCAATGCAAATGCATGTATTGGAAAGCAGGGTTATAAAGATGCAAAGGAAATTGCGGAAATAACTGCTCAATATCTTGAATGTGATACTGAAAATATCCTTGTAGGCTCTACAGGTGTTATAGGTGTACCCCTTAATATGGAGCTTATCCGCCCTGCCCTTGAGGAATTGGTATCTAATATGTCCCCTGACGGCGGGCATGATGCTGTAGAAGCAATAATGACGACCGACCTTATTCCCAAGGAAATTGCTGTTAAGCTTGATTTACAGGGTAAATCCGTAGTAATAGGAGGTATGGCAAAGGGTTCAGGAATGATACACCCAAATATGGCTACAATGATAGGTGTTATAACTACAGATGCCAATATATCAAGGGGACTTTTAAACAAAGCGCTTAATGATGTTGTAAAACATACATTTAACCGGGTTTCTGTGGATGGAGATACAAGTGTTTGTGATATGGTCATAATTATGGCAAACGGCATGGCAGATAACCCCGCTATAATCAATGAAGACAAAAACTATAATAAATTCAAGGATGCCCTTAATTATGTATGTACTGAACTTGCAAGAAAAATTGCTGCTGATGGAGAGGGTGCCACAAAACTGGTAGAAATAAAGATAAATGAGGCACCAACTGAAGAGGATGCTTACAAGGTTGTAAGCGCTATCGCAAAATCACCCCTCGTTAAAACTGCATTGTTCGGCGAAGATGCCAATTGGGGAAGGATTCTTACAGCTGCTGGCTATTCCGGTGCTATTTTTGAACCTGAAAAGACAGATATTTATATAGGAGATTTACTGGTATGTAAAAAAGGTATTGCTGTTAAGTTTGATGAAGAAAAAGCAAAAAACATTTTGCATGAAAAAGAAATTATAATAACAGTCAACCTTAACCAAGGCAATTTTTCAGACAGAATGTGGACCTGCGACTTTTCATATGATTATGTAAAGATAAATGGAAGCTACAGGAGCTAAAATAAGGAACCGTATAAACTGTATAAATAGGTAGGAACCGTATGGGTATATATAGCAGTAATATAGTCCACACGATTCCTATCTTACCATCTTAATAGTAATTGTCAGTATTTTTGTACTTCTTATTTTTTTATTCTTTTCATTTTTGATTTATATATTAGAGGTATTATTTAGTTGTAAACATTAGCACTTTCTACCATATCACTTTTTACCATTTATAACGAATATCCAAATTTTCATACATAGTTCGTACAAAATCCAATTGTTAAGTTATGAGCGTGGACACATTTTCTTCCTATTATGCAAAATATAGAAAATGTAACCTATGATCATTAAACATATATGCAATATATAAACCACATGGGTATTGTAATAATGTTGCCAGGCATTTATATAATCACCTAATATCGTCTTCAAATTAAACCAATATATTATTTAGTATATTAATTAGATAATTATCTAATTTTAATATTGACATTAGATAATTATATGCATATAATGAAGTAAAGAGATAATTCCGGAGGCGTAGTATGAATTTAAAACTTATAAAGCAAAAAGATTTTCTACTGCTTATATTGGGTAAATTAGTATCTTTATTGGGAAGCAATATGCAGCAATTTGCATTATCATTATATGTACTTGCAATAACCGGTTCTGCTGCTATCTTTGCTTCAATGTTATCCATATCCGTTTTACCCAGGCTGCTGTTATCACCAATAGCAGGAGTTTTTGGAGATTGGTTTGATAGAAAAAAGACTATAGTAGGCTTAGATTTAATAAATTCAATTATTATTGGAATTTTTGCAGTTATTTATATTATAAATGGAAAAATATCCATTCCAATGATCTATATCCTGCTTATTTTATTGGAAGCAACCGAGATTTTTTTTAGTTCCGCCATGTCTGCAGTATTACCAAGCATGGTAGGTAAAGAAGATTTGCTTGATGCAAGTTCATTTAATTCTTTAGTAATGAATATTGGCAATTTAGCAGCGCCGTTAATTGCAGCTTTAATTTATGGTGCATTTGGGTTAAAAGCTATTTTGATATTTAACTCCATCAGCTTTTTACTATCAGCAATTAGTGAAATGTTTATTATTATACCAAAGAAGCATAAAAGACCAGATAAGATAACTATTGAATCTTTTAAAACAGATTTAATGGAAGGAATTAGCACAATTAAAAATAATAATTTAATATCTACAATGATAAGTTTAGGTACTATTATTAACTTTTGTGTCTCGCCGGTTTTCTCAGTTGGGCTGGTTTTCATCATCAAGGAAGTTCTAAAATCTACGGATTTTCAATTTAGCTTATTTCAAATGGTTATATCTTTTTCTATGCTAATGGCACCACTACTTTGCGGTAGCTATATTAAAAAGATAAAAATTGGCAGATTGTGCTTTGCAAGCTTTGTTGCCATATCACTGCTAATATTGGTCATGGCAATTATTCCATCAGGTTTTGTGTTAAATTTTTTTAGTACAAATATTATTCCATATGTATTTATATTAATTTTCTCATTTATGATTGGTATAGCTGCAACTGTTGCAAATATTGCTCTAGGGACGCTTTTTAACAAAATAGTACCTTTAGAATTAATGGGCAGAACTTCAACAGTTTTCAACCTGGCAGTGACCGTATTTATCCCTATAGGACAAATGATTTTTGGTGTTTTATATGATATAATGTCTCCAGGTTTTATAATAGCCATAAGTGGGGTAATACTAATTATAACAATTTATAAATATAAGGCATCCTTATTTAATTATGATATTGATTTCAATGAAATAAAATCCCAATTGAGCAGTCAGGATGAAGTGAATTCCCAACTGATTAAGTACGATGAAGTGAGTTCAGGACTGAGTATGTATGATGAAGTGAAGTCTGGACTGAGTATGTATGACGAAGTGAAGTCCGGATTGAGTATGTGCGACGAAGTGAAACACGAATTAAGTAAGCACAATGAAGTAAAATACAATTGGATAAACACGATGAAATACAATATAAAATAAATTAGTACTACTATGCCAATGAGGAGGTATTGTGAATGTGCTTTAAATTTTTTCTAAGTCAGAGCAGAATATATGATTTTTTATTTTTCCCCAGCCTGGTATTTTATTTAGAAGAATATAACAACCTGGAAAATGGTCAAAACTATAAGGAATTGGTGACGGACAGCTATCTCGCATTTGTAAAAAAAGTAGAAGATAAGCTGAGGCCCTATATGGAAGATATAGAAGTATTCTATACAAAACAATTGATGAACCAATATGATTTTATGGATCTCATTTCAAAAGCTAACAGCATATTTAATTACAGAAATGAAAAGGAATATTTGGACATGTTGCTGTCTTTAAGTGAAAAGGAAGTTAACAGAAGCATTATTTACTCGTTAATGTTAATTGGTGAAAGTCATAATGACTATGGCTATTCTGATGAAGTTATGGAAAAGGCTGAAGAAATAAGTCGGAATAAAGATCAACTAATTACATATATAAAGGATTTACCCATTGAAGCTGCTCAGAAATGGAATTTATTTTTAATATTGGAGCAACCTTTGAAATATATGAAAAAATATGTTGAATTAATGCTCAAGCTATTGCCGGTTTTTGAAGAAATATATTTTCCATATGAGGATGAAGTAAAAACTTATGGGAAAAGCCTTGTGGATTTTTTAAATGAAAATGGTACCAAAGGATTAGACGATATAAGCTATTCCTTATTAAATACAGAAGTTATTGATGAGAAAGAAATCAATATCATTATTTCTATAATGTTTTCTTATGCTATATCAATAGTAACTGATATACGAGGTACATATCTGGCTTGGGGTTTAAAGATGGAGGAAGCCTTCAAGGCAATGAAAGAAATAAATGAAAATAAAACTAATGCGAGAGTTCAGATATTTAAAAACCTTGGAGATAAAACCAGATATGAGGTGTTAAAATTGATCGCCTCTGGAGAAACTTCCACAAAAAAGATTGCAAAAGCTTTGGGGGTGTCCAGTGCAACCGTATCATACCATATAAGTAATTTTCTTACATCAAAAGTTATAAAGATGGATAAAACCGATAATAAGTGTGGATATGCAGTAGACTATGAATTGCTGGAAGAAGCCTTAAAAGCTCTTAAAGAGGATCTGAAGTTCCCGAAATAAGCCGGAATAAGTTAGTCTTCCCCTTTGAACTCAACTGAACTCCTTTTAGCTAAGGTTAAAATTACTATCAGCACTTTTAAAGTACACTTATTTAATTTTTTATCAGTATCAATACTTGTCTTGTTATTATTTTTTAACTGTATTACTGGCATCACAGTACAGGATGTCAGAAGCATTCCTGCCAATTAAAATGCCCTTCACATTTTGTAACAAGCCTGCTTAAATTCCTAAATGTATAATTTTACTCTTATGGTGAGTTATTAATAAAAGTGATATAATATATTAGAGATAAAATTATTCATGTAAAAAGGCAGGTATTGATATGGAAATGATAAGAAAAAAGGGAATGCCTATAGGCATATCAGATTATAAAAATTTAATAGATAGAAATGCATATTATGTTGATAAAACGCTACTTATTAAGGACATTATCAACGATGAGAGCGAAACAATTATACTTATCAGGCCAAGAAGGTTTGGCAAAACCCTTAATCTTTCCATGCTTTACTACTATTTCAACAATTCTGGTGATGATAACACTTATCTATTTAAAGATAAAAAAATATTTCAACAGGAAGAAAGATATACCTCTGAGTTGGGGAAATATCCTGTGATATATCTGACATTTAAAGATATTAAACAAACAAACTGGGAATCAAGCTGTGAAAAAATAATTATGGAAATATCAAGCTTGTTCATTAAGCATAAATATCTCCTTAATTCAAATGTATTGGAAGGTAGTGAAAAAACTATATATCATGAAGTGTTTAATGGTACTGGAGATATTGGAATATATCAGAATAGCTTAAAACTGTTATCCAAAGCTTTAGAGCAATACCATCAGCAAAAA
>DAOSDD010000277.1:0-5300 GCA_035362115.1 Clostridiales bacterium
GAATCACTTGAGAAACAGAAGAAAGCTGTGGAAAAAGCCATCCAGCAAGAAATCATCGGATTTAACAATGAATACATTTGCCTAACCTCTGTTAAAGGAATTGGACCTGTTATAGCAGCTGGCTTAATATCAGAGATAGGTGGTATTTCAAGGTTCGATGATGACAATGCACTTGCAAAATTCTCAGGTCTTTATTGGTCTGAGTACCAGTCTGCCGATTTTACGGTTGAGGACACATATTTGAAGCGGACTGGTAATGAATACCTCAGGTATTACTTTGTACAAGCTGCAGATCAGCTAAGAAAGTATTTACCTGAATTTGGTACTTATTATTATCGTAAATTTAAAGAATCTAAGACTCACAAGCATAAACGTGCGTTAGTTTTAACTGCCCGTAAAGCTGTAAGGTTGATCTTTGCTCTGCTGCGCGAAGGAAAACTTTATAAACCGCCAGCTGTGAAAGGAGAGGGTGCGAAAACATAGAATTTTTTGCCATTTCCATATTTGTAAAAATAAACTACTCCGATTCATACTGCTTATCAATGGTCATTCCTTTCACCTCTATTCACCCCACCGATATTTTTTATTCATGAGTAGCGTATCAATATTACAATTTAAACATAGTCCGTTATGGCAACAAATCGTCGCTCCGCACTCTGTGCAAAGCCATTTATCACGTTCCTTCTTTAAGAATTCTTCCATGCCAAATTCGTTTATGTATTTGAGATTTTCTATCATGCTCATATGGTATTTTGTACGGTAGCGCCTATCCAATGCCTTCAATCTCTTACAAGGGAAGTTTTCGCATTCAAAACAAAACCGGATGCTACCTTTTGCCAACAATTCGCAAGCATCTCTCATATGCGTGCAGTTTTCTCCCCTCGGAATGCATCCTGGACAATATTTTTTGTGAAACCCTCGTCTGTTTATATCATTTTCCTTGAATTGATAAGCGATGCATAAACAGCAGTTCATCCCACAAGGGGCTATCAATTTTTCATCCATAGATACACCTCTTCATTTAACACACATGTATCATGCACTCTCAACCTCGGCAAGCTCAAAGCTGATCAACACTGTTTGTGCTCACACGAAAGTGAATGCCTGCTCGCTTTTCCCGCTTTGGAGGCAATGGTGGGATATAATGAATTATTTTATTATCAGCCATAACAAAACCTCCTCAATTACAAGTGCATTGACAAATAAAAATCTATCTTATAAGAAGATTGCTTACAGCTGTTATGAACGCTTCGATACCTTGCTCGATAATATCTGTCAAAATTACCTGGTCCTCAAAATTCGGTGAAGATGTCAATGTGTATTCTATGATGGCATCCTGATTATTATCGTCATGAAATACTGTAATCCCATCAAAGGATTTACCGCAAAATACAGACTCATATTGCTTGGATATTTCTCTGTTACGAGCAGAAAGCCATACTTCAAAGTCTCCCTTATCATGTAAATAGACAATGGCTATTTTTAAGCCTTTATCCTTTAACGACTTCGTGCTCAAAGAAAAATAGGACATATCCATGTAGCCTTGATATATACTGCTTACATCGTAATGTGGGTGTTTCTTGATAAAATCAGCTCTTAATTTCCCTAAAAATTCTAATATTCCTTTATACGCAATTTGTATTTCACCCTGTTGTAAATGATTTGTATACGCTTCAATTAGCTCATTCAGAGTCTTCATATTTCGCCCCTTAAATTTTATTTTTCGCAACGTTTTATCTAACATCCAACCTGACCACACAACCCTGCCAAATTCAAAAAACATCTAAATCGACCATTAGTTAACCCCTGACATCTAAACTGACCACTCGTTAAACACCGACATCTAAATCGCTCTGTCACGTCTAAAATCATGCCTTTGGACTTATTTCCACGAACCGATATTTTCACTATTTATGCTTATCAAATTTTATCTTTAAAACCTCGAAATGCCCTTATATCAAGCTTTTTTTACACTCATTCTTTCACCCTTGACATCAATAATACTGTCTCAACGTGCCTTAAGTGGTCAATAAAGATGTCGTAGGGGGATAGTATCCCATTGATGGAAGAATAAATATTTTTTAAAAATATCTTCCTTCTTTACATCTCCAATCTTTAAAAAATTCATCTTCAACTAGAATGGATTCATATGGTGGTGATATAAAACTAATTATTACATTAACTACATCTGTAAAATTAAGCTCATAGTTTAATATCTTACTACAGAAATTATTCCATCTCTTTAGAATTTCTAAATCCTTAGTTAATCTGAAAATATCAGAAATAGAATCTATTTCATATGCTCTTCCTCTATTTGTTAAGGTTTCATAAATTGCTTCTTGCAACTTTCTTCCTTCAAAATCAAATGTTGTTGCTATGTAGTATATGTCATAAAAATCTTTCATTCTTCCTGTAGTTTCCATTAATGATATAATAGCATCAATTTTTTCTGCTACTGTATACTCTAAAGAATAAGTTAAAATTCTTGGTTCTTCAAAGTCTGAAAGCAATGCTGGTAGAGTCCTCTCAACTGGTGAAGGTATAACAATATCTCCAACTCCAAAGTCTATACTAAAAGGTGTCCTTGTTCTTCCAATGATTCCAATCAGGTTTACTCTAACACCGTGGTATTCCTTAAATTCACTAATAATTCCTAGATTTCTAATCTTAATTTCTATAAACTCATTTTTATTACATATGGATATTACTTCTCTAACAAGTTTTTCTATAGTATTTATATCATTAGAATAGTTTTTTAATAAATAATCTGCATCAATTGTTGGTCTAGTGGTGAATTTACTTATTGAATATAATAAAAATCCACCCTTAAGAATTAAATTATATTTATAATTCGAATTTGAAAGCCTTCTGATAAACTCTTCCTGACAAAACAAGTTCAATAGTTGTTGTAATGAAATTCCTTTTTTCTTTGACTCATTTTTTAGTTTAGCCAATACAGATTCTGCAATATTTCCCATTACAACCACACTCCTATATATGTCTGTACTTTGTTTTTAATGTTAAATATATCAGAATACTCAAGTAGCCTTGAAATGTTTACTTTTGGATCCTTAACATATCTTTGAATAGCTTTACTAAATACTTCTCTCTCTAATTTATTTTCATATCTAAGAACATCACATATGGTACGGTCACGATTAAATATTTTAATATCTACACCTTCTATTTGAATTATATCAACTCCAACTTCTAGAAGTTTAGGTTCTATATAAAACACATTTATTTGTGGATAGTCAATTTTATACTGTGTTTTTTCACTATCTCTGTCTACAGCTATTTGCCATGCTGCTGGTATCCTATCTGTATAGTCATAAATTATTAACGCACTTTCAAGAAATATCACTGAATTAGGAAATAGTCGTGCTATTACAACTTCTTCCGGATATATGCTATCTGACAGCTCATAAAACCCACGCTTAATTCTTATTATATCTCCACTTTCTAGAAGTTTATTTATTTGTCTACTTGAAAGCCCCAAATTATTAAGTTCTGAAGTTCTTAGTATTCCGCCATTTTTTCTAAATGCTTTGTTAATTATATCTTTTCTATTCATATTCGCACCTCGATATCCGCACTCTAAATAGTATTGCGGGTATTTCAATGCAATTATACCATAGGTTTTTATCATAAGTAAAGCTTTTTTATTGCAAAAGAACAAAGTTGCCCTACGGGCAATTTATAAGAACGGTAGATTATTAGTCTACCGTTTTCTCTTTAAATACAAGCGTACCTTCACATCTTGGACAGATCATGGTAGGCATTCTACTATCCTTGGTTTTAGCATATTCCTCATCCATCTCTTCCCACCAAATAAATTCTTCAATAACGTATCCAGGTACATCTTCTTCATATGCACAGTCCCGGCAGCGATATCTGTACATATCCTTGTTTATCTCCTTCGGATCGTCGAAAGGTATCTCGTCGTCGTATATTTTCTTTTCCCTTGGCATTTAGGTCTGGTACCTCCTTTAGCAGCTTCCATTCATCAAATATGTGATATATCGTACCATATCTTGCATCCCATATCTCCCATAACTCCATTTCTTTGCCACATTTCTTACACTTTATAGGGTTTCTCCCGAAACTATCTATAATCCTTTGCTTCCATGTCTTTTTTTCTATCTTAACATTCTCCTTTGGCTTTCTCTTGTAATAAGCCTGCATTTCAACTGATTTTTTTGCATGCTTGTTTAAATCTCTACGATATAAACCATATCTCCTTACCATCTTAAAATGTTTCTTTGGTATATGGCTAATGATTTTCCCTATAAAGTCCAGTACCGGTAATTCCCGCTCTACGATTTCACCGGTAGTATGGTCTTCATACCAGAACTTAACTGTATCACCATCATAGCTTATTATCCTATATTCTGCTATTGCAGGTCTCGCTAGATATCTGCCTATATATTGTGCCGCTCTTCTTGCTCCATCCATTTTTGTCTCTGCATGTACGTAAAAACCCTGCGGATACCTTTTATATAGCTCATTGATCAGCTTTTTTAGTTGTGGCTTTTTAGGTACCAGTTTCTTCTTCACTATATCCATCAATACCTTCTGCCAGGCTTTCCTTAGATACTCGTACGGTATATATTTTACTTCTTTCCATTTGTTATCCTTATCAAGTGCCCCTTCTGTTACTAATGCGTGTATATGCGGGTTAAAATCCAAAGACCTACCAAATGTATGCACTACTGTTATGACTCCCGGCATATATTTACGGCTCTTCCCCATTTTTTCATACCAGTAACATATCAATTCATAAATTCCGTCACTAATATCCTTTAAGATATCCCGGTTCCAATATATTTCCTTTCTTAATTCCTCTGGTACTGTAAACACTGTATGTCTATGCGTTACATCAAATATTGTCTCAACCTGCTTGTTTACCCAGTTTTCTACATACACTTTCCCACATCTATTACAAAATCTACTTTTACAGCTGTGCCCTACAATTACTTCATGATCATTGTCACATTCTATACATTTATACTTTGTATAACCTTTGCTAATATCACCGCAGCTTAACGCCTTTTCAACAGCCTCCACTACGCTTTTTCGCATATCTTCAGGAACCTTGTACAGTTTTGTTTTCTTAAACGCTGTCCAATGGTCTTTAAGTATCTGTGATACTTTTACATCCTTTTCCTTAACTAATTGTTTTAAATATTCTGCTTTCTTCATGTTTATATTCTACTGGAAATATTAGTATTATTCAACCCTACCCCTTGAAATCAGCTATCTTTAAAATTTCAAAACCACCATAGTTTCCTATACATTTT
>DAOSDD010000278.1:0-5295 GCA_035362115.1 Clostridiales bacterium
ATAATAAATAATATCTAGTTTTATTATATAACATATACTTATTATTACCCAGTATATTATACTGAAAATTTTACATATTTAATGAATGTATAAAAACTGATTTTAATCATCTATTATACAATAAGCGGTATAATTGGAATAGAAAACATATTACTTAGGTGGCAACACTAGAAATGCAAGTGCATTTGCTTATATTGCAGTATAGTAACACTGCTATACAGGAGTAAATTTAGAGCAGTTACACTGCTAAAAGTCTACAATAAATATTTTATATTTATTGCAATATATATTGTGAGGGGAATGTATGGGATTTAGTAAAAATACTACTGAAAGAAATATAGTAATATATAATGAATTTATAATAATTAATAAATTATCTCATTGCAGCGTAGTTGAATTTAATACCCTGTATGGAGTAAAGAAGATTGCAATAATATTAAATGCTTGTAATAGGATAATATATGTTTTAGATTATCAATATAATCATGACGCGTTGAATATTTTGGAGGAATATAATATTATATTTAGCACCTTGAAGGCAGATAAAACCTTTTATCTAAAAGGCGAATACGAGCTAAATATTAGAGAGTATATTATTAATTTCCCTTATAGTATAAAATATAATATACTAAAAAACACCTTACATATTAACAAAATTAACAATGTAGCAGGTTCACTTAAAATAATTTTAAATACTACTAATAGACAGTATCGAATGGGTGCTTTCAAACATAAAAAAATAGGAACTGGCAAAGATGCATGTGTATTTTATGAAATAGATAATGTACAGACAGAATTAGCAAACCTAGCTTCAAAGATAACTAACGAGAAACAAAGAAAATATAGAGAAAGTCATCAGTATAGAAAAAGTTATGATATGATACAAGAATATGATGAAGGTAAGGAAAACAAATTAGAGAGCAATGAAAATAAAGCAAAAAGAAAGTATACAAGAAAAAATAGTAAAGTTATAACTTATAAAATCAATAATGAAGTATTTGATTATGAAAAAACCAATAATATTATAAGAAAAGACATATCTCATGAGTTGGAAGCTGTATCTAGCGATAAAATTATTATAAATAGTAGTGAGAGCTATACAGTTAACAATTATAACCATAATCCTAAAAATAATAAAACAAATACAAATAAGGAAATTAACAATGACCTGCTAATTAACAAAGGTAATCTTGAGCCGGAGAAAAAGCTAAGAACTTTTATTGCGACAAATAGAAACTTAACAATAGTAAAGTATCTAAAAAATTTGTATGAAAATAAGTGTCAGATATGTGCAGAAAGTATTGAAATTTCTAATAATCAATTTTTATGCGAAGTACATCATATTATACCTTTAGGAATACATAATGGGGCAGATGTTCTTGAAAATATGATAGTATTATGTCCTAATCATCATGCAATGTTTGACAGAGGAGCAATAACTATTGATCTTGATAAAAAGATAGTAATTCATTTTAATAAATCTGATCCATTAAATAATAAGCCTATTGAGTTAAAACATGAAATTAACAAGAGTTATATTGATTATCATAATAAAAACATTTTTATTAACTATACACATTATCAACAATATGAAAACAATGATATTAACTCTAAAAATATAATAGTTGATTATGGGGATATAGTAACATTACAAGATACTAATACTAAAGAAGTATTCAATGTTAAGATTGAAGATAAATTTAATAGAGAATTCATGAAGGACATAGAAAAAATACTATTACATAAAGCATTATTTGAATATATTAATTATGGCGGATTTGTATACCAAATAACGGAGATTTTAAAGTAATTGCTTGCATTATTAATGAAAGTATTCTTATTGAAGTAAAAGGATTTTGGGATAGAATGAGTTTACATAAAGTATATGCCTATAAAACAAAGAAGGTTATGATCGGTATTAAAATGTTAATAACAAAATATTTACTGAAAGTAGTTTATATATAATTGTTAGTGATATTTATTCTCTTTAGAAAATATATTCCAAACTAATACCTAATTGAGAAATACTAGGAAATATTTATACAATACAAGAGATGCTTGTTTAAAAAATATATTTACTGTATAATACATAATGTAATAGTAATTCATTTAAAATATCTTTTTCATGGATATTTAGGTTTTAACACGAAATTAAGGTCTAGGGGAAATTATATTCTCTAGGCCTTTTTGTCTTTAAAAAGCAAATCAATAGTTCACTTTTATTTTGCCAATAGTGAATAAAAAATAATTTTCGCACCATGCGAAAAAATAAAAAAGGGGGGACTTATGTTTATAATTAATGTAAATGACATATTCAATTACTTGCATAATGTACCTGATAAAAGTAATGATGCTAGTTACGAAATAAAATACATCCATTACCTTATTTCGTCAGGGACAGCTAAGATTGGGGAAATAAACTTTGAGTTGTTAGCTCAAACAGACCTAGAAGATTATGCTAATTACTATTATCAACAGTCACAAAATTATAGTAATATAGAGAAAACAGTTTTTAAGCTAATCGCAACAAAACCAATATATAGTTCAGAAGCCTTTATGTAAGAAAATAAAAAAAGTATTATTTTCGCATCGTGCGAAAAATATAGTAAAGAAAGGATTGCAATATGTCTATAATAAAACGTAATAAATATAATTATTGGGGATCAACTTATGACGATACTGGCCTACATAATACAAATTTTCAGATTATAAAAATACTCAAACTTATGTATGATACAGGCATATGTCTATATATTGATGATCCTCTAGACGAAATGTGTATGTGGGACAACATGTATGAAGTATTTTATGAAAGCTTTGAATTGTTAGCTGATGACTCCGGTTTCTACATCACAGACAATGACTACAGCGAGATTATAACTAAATTTTATAATAAACAGATATTTTATTTTTTTAAAAACTTACAAAAATATTATAGTATTTTTGGTTGTAGAAAAGGAATACATTACACTAAGTTATATCTAACAGCTCAAAGTAACTTTATGAGAAATGTTTATAACTGTGATTATTACATGATATACAATTATAAGCATAATGCATATGCAGGCATAAAGTTTATATTCTTTGATTATTTTGATTATTATAGTGATTTCATAGAAAATCTTATAGTGTTGATATCATTTTTTAAAAATGCTAATGCAGAAATGCGAAAAGAAATATATTCATACCAAAAACAAAAATACTCTGAAAAACCTGAAAGAACTAAAAGACAAGGAGTTGATAGTTATGCAACTGCAAGCTAAAGAAATGGTTATAAGACTCAAGCATGATGCAACTGTTATCTGCGAAGAAATCTTTGAAAACAACTTGGTTGTCAGTAAACATATAAGCATTGAGGATCTATGTAGTGCTGTAAACAACTCTATCAGGCTCGAAGGCGTAGAAACAGGAATTTTGCCAGAAGGCTGCATATATTTCAAAGAGGATATGGATAAAAATAGATATATCGTGTTAAAATATAATAATGCGGTTGACTTTAGCTTATATGAAACAGTATATAAAAATTTGCCACTTCCTACACTTTTATTTGGTTTTAAAATACAAAAAAATGGTCATATAAATAAAAGAATGATAACTTGTATTAAAGGTAACAAAATAAAAATGGATACTAAGCTCTGTTATTACCCATTTTCCAATGTTTACAACAATAATTTTAATATCTGTTTGGGTAATAATAGATTAAAAGATATTAAAAGTATTATACAAATTGAAGCATATCCTTATTACATAATGTCTCTGACCAACAATAATGATTTGTATAATCAAAAGCATAATAGTTGCAATTTTGAATACAGGGAATTACTTGATTACATTTCAAAAAAAGGTGAATTCAATGATGATTTATTAGTTGAAAGAGATATTACAGTTAGGCATTTCATCGAAGCCCTAATTGACATTAAAATAAAAGAAAATGAATCCGATATTGCCTGAATATTCCGGTGCACTTTGCGACACCTGTCCGGTTATTGAGAGTCATTTATAATTTGCTCGTTTTTGCTTTCATTAAGGCTACTGGAAACATGTACATTTGTAAAGGCTGCTACGCATAGCTGAAGCGACAAGACCTTGACAAATATACATGTTTCCAAGAATTATTAGTCAATCGAAAACAAGGTGGCTCTGTACCAACGGAATAGTGGCTCTATCAGACAAGGATATTCAGTTGTCGCCCAAATTGTATAAAAAATTATATAAAAAGGGTTTTTAACATTAAATATAGTATAATGATTTCATAGGATAGATAGTTAAAAATATATTACTATTTATCCTATGTTTTTATTTATTCTATAATTAATAAATGCATTAGAAGAAAACAAACAATTAAGTGAACAGTTTAAAATTAGTAATACTGATATTTATAAAAGTATATAAATACATGGTAAACAATGGTATAATTTATATGTTTGTTCTTTCACAAATGTAAAAGATTGCAAACTAAGGACTATTTATATAACGGGAGGCTGAACATGGATAGAGGAAAAGGCATTGCATATTGTGGATTAGCGTGTTGCGTTTGTAGTGAAAATGCAACTTGTGCTGGTTGCAGAAATGAAGGTTGTAAAAATAAAGAATGGTGCAAATCTTTTAATTGTTGCAAAATAAAAGGTCTAAATGGGTGCTGGGAATGTTCGGAGTTTCCTTGTAAAAATCAGATGTTGGACAAACTTCGTGTACGTACATTTGCAAAGTTCATTGCTGAATATGGGGAAGAAAAATTTATGGATGCTATAGAGAAAAACGAATTAGATGGAATAGTATACCATTATGAAGGTCAAATTATAGGTGATTATGATAATACTCAAGGTGAGGATGAGATAAGACAACTTCTTTTGCGGGGATTAAGAATATAATTTTATTCAATACTTAAGACGCAATCTTCTTTATAAATATACCTCCAAAATTAATGGTATTCATAGTAAACAACGTATACAAAACACCGTGAACTACATCGTCATTAAAATGACGAGCTTCTGGTTCCCTGAAAACAGGTACACCTACGGCGTGTCCAACACCACTACTGCTGGGTAGGTGTTATCCTACTCTACACAGGTACTTTGGGCTCATTACCTTGAATATTTTACGCAGCAAAGGATTACTTGCTGCAACCCCATATATTCAGTTATCAAGGTACGACTTTTGACCTCTGATTATATTGTATCAGAACATTTGTTTTCAGGCAATGCATTTTATAGAAGTGATGTAAAGTTTCGTATCGAAACCACAGCTTCCATCTGCCTCATTCAAATGAGGAGGATTCCCGCTGCGTTTCCTAAA
>DAOSDD010000279.1:0-5279 GCA_035362115.1 Clostridiales bacterium
GCTACGGCAGAATAACTTATAAAGCTACTCTTCCAGAAGGAGTATCTCAATACTATGTTCAATTTATTTATGAGGATGAGTATGACGGTGTTCTCGTGAAGAAGGAGGTAAGAAGAATCCTTAAAAATGCCATAGGAAAGGTTGAGTTGTCCGGCTATGTAAAGAACAATTTTAAAGATACTCTTCCCAACGCTCAAGTGATTATTGGAACAAAATCCGTTTTTACTGATGATACAGGCTTTTATAAAATATCCGGGTTAGATGTGGGTTCATACCAAATATCCGTTACAGCCAATAATCATTATGATTTTCAGGATACCGTTACCCTGTCCCAGAAGAGTACTGTTTTGAACATGTCTTTAACAAGAAGAGCAGCTCATGGTAATCCCATCATAAGATACATTTTATTGAATGACACTTTGCCCAGCAGGAACGAGAATATAATCTTCTATAAAGGCATAGATATGGACTTGAATCTCTTTGCGTTGATAGACTGGAAAGGCCACGACCCTGGATATGTACAATTTAACGTAAACGGAAGGATCTATAACAAAAAGGATGCAAGGATATCATTAAAATTAAGCGAATTGGAAGAAGGTGGCAAGCTGACCGTAACCTGTGTCACTAAATCAGGAGAAAAATCTCCCGAATACAACAGCGGAATCTACGTGGTAGACTCACTTCCGGACCAATTCCCCGCTACATTCGTTCCTACATATATAGACGGGAAATATGTTGTAGATCAGTATATCAAGCTTCCCGAAATTAAAACTCCAAACATAGCAAACATACCTTTATTTGCAGGAGGTCCCTTTACTTTCTTCGCAGAGCCCGCCCTGTTAACCGGAGCCATGAGCCATGACGGATCTTTTCACGCCTTCATAGGTCATAGTACGGACACAAACGTCGGTCTTGCATATACGAAAAACAATAAACTGCAAAAATACATTATGGAAAAATACGCAACTACCGAAGAACAAAAAGAGAATATAAAGAAAGGAAGATCGAGATCCTTTGTTGCCACAGCTTCAATGGATTCTACGCTGGATGCTTCCTTCTACTGGAATTACGATGTCAAAACAAGCAGATGGGTATTTAAATATACGGAGATGATGCTTGGATATAATGCAAATATGTATGCAAAATACAGCTGGGGAGTACCCGGTGTACCTTTGACCGCCTATCTATCTGCAAATGTAGATGTAAGTTTGAATTCTCATCTATACGGATACTACTATACCCCAACTACATTAAGCTACACCTCGGGAATCGTGGATCTGAGCAAATTTAGAATAACCATGTCCGGAGGACTTGATGCGATGATAGCTTCGGCAGGGGTCAACTTCTCGGGAGAAGGAAAGGTCAAGATATCATACCCTGTGTATAAAAGAGACTATTATATCGGCGTAAGAGGATGGGTAAACCTGAAAGCCCTTATCTGGGCTGTTGACCTCCCCTTCCTTGAATACGAATGGGGAGATCCTTCACCCTGGAATCTTAAAAAATCTTCCATGAGGATGAATACTCTTAGTGAGGACTCCACCATAATGGGCATTGCGGAAGAGGGAATAGATAATCTGAAGCCCCTGGCGAGAGATTATGTTAACACCCAGTCTTCCTGGCTTTCCGGCACAGAGAACAGACTATTTTCAGCTAGCAATACTAACAATGCAGGAATAGGCACTTACAGTTCGCAGGATGGAAGCAGTGCATTGATTACAGGAACCATACCATATACGGATCACAAGGTAATACCTTATGGTGATGGGGCATTCATGGTATTCACGGAAGACGATCCGGCAAGATCAGATCTTGACAGAACAAGAGCAGTTTATACCGTTTATAAAGGAAATAGCTGGTCACAGCCCCTTCCAATTGATCCTTTGGATCAAACCGGGGATTATAAGCCTAAAATAGCCGCGACAAATAAAGGTGTAATCGCAGCATGGGAAAACATAAGCGAGGTGCTCCCGGGAGATGCGGAGCTTGGAGACGCACTGGAAAAGGAAGAAATAGTGGTTGCTGTCTTTGACAGGGAAACAGGGAACTGGTCGGATATCCGGAACCTAACTACCGACAGATATATGGATGTATCCCCTGAAATAGCAGCAGACGGAGATAAGGGAATATTGGTGTGGGTAAAGAGCAAGGCCATAGACTACAGTGATGCTTTAACAGCGGATTTTGCACCGGAGAATCATATCATGTTCTCCTCGTATGACGGCCATACCTTTAGTGAGCCTGTATCAATATATCAAACCGACAGCCTCATAGTGAACTCATCCCTTGCATATGAAGGGGATATGGCAGCATATGTATTCTCACTGGATATGGATAAGGACTTAAGCACCGATGCAGATCAGGAAATATTTATCATGACATATAACGGAAGCGAATGGTCTGCACCCGGAAGGATTACAGAGGACAATCTTAAGGATACAAAGCCCCGGGTAACCTTCCTTAATGGCAAGCCTTTCCTGGTATGGCACAGGGATGGTCATATCGTTTATACAAGGAATGCCTTGGCGAATCCTGTTGTGCCTAAATTGGCAATAGAGGATACAAAGCTTCAGGAAAACTTCACACTTGCAGCAAGGAATAAAAACAATGAAAGCATAATTCTGACAGCACCAGGTGTATCCGAGGAAAGTCAGGAAATTTACGCACTTGTTTACGATACCACCAATGATGTATGGAGCAATGAGCTTAAATTAACCGATGATATGGCTATAAATCGTATGCCATCAGCCGCAGTAGCAGGTAATACTCTGATAACCTTATATAACAGGGCACACCTGGAAGACGTGATAAATCCAGAAACAGGAGAGATCTTCAAATACCCGGGAAACAGTGCTGATCTGATGATGAACACAAAGGGGCTTGTTCATGATCTGGAAATAACCAGCGATGGTATTATATTATCCGAAAGCAATGTATATCCGGGAGGACTTGTAACCATAAGTGCTTTAGTTGAAAACAAGGGAATATTCGGGGAAACAGGAGTAAATGTAGCTTTCTATAACGGAGATCCTTCAAATGGTGGAAAACAGATAGGGGGAACTAAGGTGATCGAAGATGTAATTGTTCCAGGAGGAAGGGGGATTGCATCAGTGGATTGGGATGTACCTGTTGAAGGGCTCCTGGACGAAATATACGTTGCGGTGGACCCTAACAGCAGCATAAACGATATTAACCCTCTTAACAACAAGGCGAATATTAAGCTGAAACAGCCGGATATAGAGTTGTCTCTTCTTGAGGCAGAACTCATGGGCAGCAACAATTATGCGGTAAAGGTTAAGGTATCGAATATAGGAGGCGTTGACCTTCCGGATTCTACAATCACCTTCTATCGTGGCACAGGTGAGGGCGAGATTGAGGAAATAGGCAATATAAATACAGGTGAACTATTAGCAGGTGACGTAAAGGAGATACCACACCTTCTTAACCTTCCTTCAACCCAGTTTATAAACAACTCCCTGGACTTAATAGCCACAGTGGATGCCCCTTCAGAATATACGGAGCAGGATCTTGCAAACAATGTGGCAATGCTAACCATTAAGGAGGAATACCCTATTATTCAAAGCTATGAGCCGGGAGATAATTCAGTGAATGTAAGAGTAGACAAGGAATTCAGAATTATCTTTGATAGAGAGATATACCAGGGAGACACCTTTGGTGATATAGCTCTTAAGGATTCCGGCAATAACATAATACCTGCAACAAAGGCAATTAATGAAGATACCCTTATTGTTACCCCTTCTCAAAATCTTAAATACAACAGTGAGTATATCCTCATCTTACCTGCCATGAGCATTGCAGGCAGCAATATGCATGGGATGGCAGAAGATTGGAGCATCTCCTTCAAAACGGAAGAAAACAAGGCATATCCATTGATTACAGCACTTGATGGAATAACCCCGGGTCAGGTAATAAGTATTCCTTTCAGTAGTGATATTGTCAGAGATGCAAACTTTAACCTAATTACTATGAAGAAAGTTAATAACGGAGATAAAATTGTCGCCATATATACTATAACCGGAAATGTTTTGGAAATTGAACCTTTAAGTGGTCTGGAGTACAATACATCCTATACTGTAGCAGTACCGGAGGGAGCAATGAAAGATAAGGGTGGAAGGAGTATCAACTCATTCGACTTTACACTGACAACCCTTGAGCAAGGACCTGATGATGAGGATGTATTTACCATAATCTTTGACAAAAATGGCGGTGATACCGAAGCAAGCCCTGCTGCGAAGAAAGTAAGATCCGGTGCTAATGCAGGCACATTACCGGCAGCCCCCACAAGATCGGGTTATACCTTCAGTAGCTGGAACACCAAAGCAAACGGAAGCGGAACAGCCTTTACGGCAGCTACGGTAGTTGCCGGGAATATAACAGTGTATGCACAATGGACCTTAAACAATTCAGGAGGAGGAGTTATCCCGCCAGGAGGCAACGGATCCGGCACTGATCCGGATACAACCCAACCAGCTGAAAAGGATACAACCAAACCGGATACGGCTGAACCGGATGCAATCGAACCGGATACAACTAAACCAGATACGACCAAGCCTGAAATACCAAAAACCGAGATTAACGTCAGAGGAAATACAATTATTGCAACTACAACAGTAGCTGTAGATGTTGACAACGAGGGCAATGGAGTTGCATTAGTTACACAGGAGCAGATAAATGATGCTATTGACAAAGTATTGGAGCGAGCCGGAAAGCAGGAAAAAGGAACAATGAACGGAACAACAATGACCGAAATTGAAGTCAGGGTTGAGGCTCCATCGGATATAAGGACAGTGGAGACAAATATTCCTAAAGAGGCTGTGAACCAGTCTGCTAAATCCGGTATCAGTGCAGTGACGGTATCAACGCCTGTTGCATATATGACCTTTAATGCAAGTGCCCTCTCTGCAATATACGAAAAAGCATCGAGCGATGTGAAAATAACCGTTTCTAAAGTGGAAGCTTCCTCTCTTTCAGTTGAAGTACGGAAGATGGTTGGAGACAGGCCGGTGTTTGATTTTAGTGTCACCAGCGGAGGCAAAACCATATCGCAGTTTGGAGGAAATGTTACAGTATCAGTGCCCTACACGCCGCAAAAAGGAGAGGATATAAACGCTATAGTCATCTACTATATCAATGAAGATGGCAAACTGGAAACAGTAAAAGATTGTAAATATCATCCTGACACAGGAAGAGTCATTTTTAACACAGATCACTTCTCCCTGTATATGGTAGGTTATAATAAGGTAAGCTTCAAGGATGTG
>DAOSDD010000280.1:0-5250 GCA_035362115.1 Clostridiales bacterium
AAAAATTGCAGTGACCACGGACAGCTACGTTATAAAGCCATTGTTCTTTCCGGGAGGCGATATTGGAAGACTGTGTATAAGTGGTACAGTAAACGACCTGGCTGTCAGCGGTGCATGCCCTAAATATATATCAGCAGGTATGATCATTGAAGCGGGGTTTGATATGGAGATGCTTGTTCGTATTGTTGAATCTATGGCAATGACGGCAAAAGAAGCAGGTGTGTGCATTGTGACCGGGGACACGAAAGTGGTTGAAGGGGGCTCTGCGGACGGTATTTTTATAAATACTGCAGGTATTGGCGTGTTTTCAAAGGAAAGACCACCCCTTCCTCAGAAAATCCAACAGGGAGACAAGATAATCATAAGCGGATATATGGCGTCACATGGGATGGCCATCATGGCGGCACGTGAAAATATGGGTTTTACCCCATCCATAAAAAGTGATGTTGCTCCTATTGCCGCTCTCGCAGATGCGATACTAAAAAAAGGTTACAAAGTCAATGCCATGCGTGATCCTACCCGTGGCGGTGTTGCTGCAACTCTTTGTGAATGGGTTGCCCCGGATACCGATATTGCCATATACGACAAATCACTTCCTGTACGACCTGACGTACGGGCTGCATGTGAGATATTGGGCATGGATCCGCTGTATATAGCCAACGAGGGCATTATGCTTTTATCCGTGCCTGAAAACTATGCGGATAGTGTGCTTATGTCTCTGCATTCTGTCGACTTGGGTAAAGATGCCGTGATAATAGGACAAGTAACAAAGGGGTGTGGTTATGTATATGCTGTTACTGAATATGGCACAAGTAGAAAGGTAATGAAGCCAAGAGGGGAATTGCTCCCGAGAATTTGTTGATGTGAAAATCAAATTATGACATATTTTGTATTTTACAGTAAAGTTTTCTCGTAAAATTTATTTGTTGATTACTTGACTATATAATTACTTTATATTACAATTTGGTATGGTGGATGGGCAGACTGACACATAATCAGCACAAAACTGGAAAGTGTGTAAAGACATGCCAATATTAGTTGCGCAGAGTTTAAATAATACCCATCTGTATATTGGACTATTAAGGTGGACTAAAAATTACGAATAATTGTATAATTATTATATGTATTTCTGTACCATTGCTTGGTGCTTTTTTCTCCCAATTTTAGGTAATATGAATACTAAATTAAGGAATATAGCAACATTAGTTTTTATTGCTATTGCCTTTATTTGTGCAGTTCTTACTTTGCCCGACTTGCTTGCAGGCTCTGCTCTATATCTGCATTATGAGCTGCCTCTGGGATTGGATTTTGGTTTTTATGCAGATGCCCTTGCTGTATTTATGGCAATGACTGCGTCTCTTGTAGCATCTGTTATTGTCCTTTATTCATTTGGATATATAAAGGAATATAAAAACCAAAATGAATATTACATGATGGTTTGCCTGTTCATAGGTGCTATGATGGGACTGGTCTTTTCCACAAACCTGATATTTATATATTTTTTTTGGGAGATATCTGCAATTTGCTGCTGGAGGCTCATAGGTTTTTTATCGGGAAAAAATAACCATATGTCGGGCCAACAAGGCGTTTATCATGACCGTTGTCGGTGCCCTTATTATGCTCCTGAAGAAAAGGGGACAGCCCTGTAGAAAGAGCCCTGTAGAAAGAATCCTGTAGTAAGAAAAGAAAGAATATTGACAAAAATTTCATTATATGGTAACATAAACCCTGAGGTGATAAAAAATGGCAAGAAAGGAAAGAAAAAAATCTCCAGAGTATACGTACCATGTGATGACGAGGAGCATCACTGAAATAGACCTGTTTCGATGTGATGAGGATAAAGATTATTATTTGAACCTCTTGAAACGATACAAAGAAAAATATCATTGCAGTATTTATTCCTATATACTTATGAATAACCATACACATGTATATATTAATCCTTGCGGAGCAGATATTTCAACTTTTATGTTATGCCTTAATACTGCTTATGTTTCCTATTACAACAAAAGATACAAGCGACGTGGGCATCTGTTTCAAGACAGGTTCGCTAGTACCGTAGTGGACAACAATACTTACAGCTTTAAGCTTACAGCATATATTAATAACAATGCAAAGGACTTACCAGGCTATAGGGGAAAAGAGGAGTTATATCCATATTCATCTTATGGAATATATACCGGGTTCAGGGAGGATTATTATGAGCTTGTGGATACAGAATTCCTGTTAAAGCAGTTTAGTATTGATAAAAATATAGCGCGGGAAAGATATAGAGCTTTTACTGAGTCAATGAAGGATACAGACGCTGCAAAGGAAGTGGATGAGAATATTATGAGGGCTTATACTGAAAATGTGTATAGAAGTGAGAAAAGTTATATTGTAAGGACTGAGGAGCCTGATAAAATATTGGTTAAAATTGGGCAGATTCTGGGCGAAAATCTCACAGAAGGATTAAGGTTGAAGCACAGCAGAGAAAACAGCAAAAACAGGGCATTTGTAACATACATATTGAGGACCTTATGTGGATATACATACAAACAACTATGTAAGTATATAGGTAATATGTCAATGTCAGGAGTATCAAGATTGTCAAATGAAGGTTTTAGGATATTTAAAGAACAGGTAATATACCGGAATGCCTTTAGTGCCTTGATTCGGACTACATAACATAAATTCGAACCCAATAACATGAGTTCAGGCTATGTAACATCAATTCGAGCAACAAAAAGAAATGAGGGGACAGTCCTGCAGAATAAGCAGAAAGAGGGACAGAAAGAGGGACAGTCCTGTATATACAGGACTGTATATACACCTGAACAATAATATCCAACTTTACATTAGAACAAAATACTATTATAATAAGTCAGGAAAAATGAATGGCTATGTAGAGGCTATTTGTGTAAATGTGTAAAGTCTGTTTTGTGTAAAGGGGATGGATTATACGCTATGAATATATTACATTTAAAATATGCTGTAGAGGTGGAGAAAACCGGTTCTATCAACAAAGCTGCCAAAAATTTATTAATGGGACAACCGAATTTGAGTCGTGCAATTAGAGAATTGGAGGAGTCCCTTGGTGTTACCTTATTTAAGCGTACTTCTAAAGGAATGTCCCCAACACCCCAAGGAGAGGAATTCCTGCAATATGCAAGAAAAATTCTTGCTCAGATTGATGAAGTAGAAGCCATGTATAGAAATAGAAATGAGGATAAGCAAATGTTTTCCATTTCTGTTCCTCGTGCAAGCTATATTGCTTGTGCGTTTACGGAATTTGCCAAAAGCATTGATACTAAAAAACAAGCGGAAATATTATATAATGAAACTAATTCTATGCGTGCAATAAGCAATATTCTGCAGGCAGATTATAAGCTTGGCATAATTCGCTATCAAACAACCTATGAAGAGTATTTTAAAGCTCTGCTGCATGAAAAAGGTTTGTCACATGAAGTAATCGTGGAATTCTCTTATCAAGTTGTCATGTCAAAGCATCACCCGCTTGCAAATAAGAGCATCATTAAACTGTCATATTTGAGCGAATATATAGAAATTGCCCATGCGGATCCTTATGTACCGTTAATGCCTCAGTTGGATGCGAAAAAAGCGGAGCTTTCCGAGTTTGTGGATAAGCGCATTTTTGTTTTTGAAAGAGGCAGTCAATTTGACTTATTGAGCAGTGTTACGAGCACATTTATGTGGGTATCACCCATTCCACAGCGTTTGCTTGACCAATACGGCCTGGTTCAGAAGACATGCCCTGAAAATAAGAAAAAATATAAGGATGTATTGGTTTATAGAAAAGGTTATCATTTTACTGAGCTGGACAAAAAATTCATTTGCAAGCTAGATGATTTCAAAGTAGTATTCAAAAAATAACATAAATTATATAATTTATACCAATATGATTTATACCAAAATGATTTATACCAAAATGATTTATACCAAAATGATTTATACTAATATGATTTATACTAATATGATTTACATTAATATGATTTATACTAAAAACTCATTCAAAATTACCATTTAGGAAGAAAATACGCTTGAATCAACAGACTTAAGTCAAGGGTATATCCATAAAAACATAGCGGTATGCCTTTTTTATATTTCACAAAATGCAAAAAGATTGTTAAAATAATAACATAGTTAGTTTGTTAAAATAATAACAATAAAAAACAACAATAAAAATTTGTATATCAAAATATAGTGTGAGGGAATTTGATATGATTTTTAGCTACTATCCAGGGTGTACCCTGAAAACAAAAGCGAAGGACTTAGATGAATATGCGAGGAGATCTGCAGAAGCACTTGGTATCGTGCTTGAGGAACTGCCAGACTGGCAGTGTTGCGGTGGTGTTTATCCAATGGCACAGGATGAAATCGCAACAAAACTTTCGTCTATTCGTGCTCTTGTATCAGCAAAAAGCTTTGAAAGAAATTTAGTAACACTGTGCTCTGCTTGTCATCATGTAATCAAAAGGGTCAATAACGACATGAAGACAAACGAGAGTATTAGAACAAAGGTCAACAATTACTTAAAACTAGATATAGATTATGCAGGGGAAACAAAGGTAATCCACTACCTGGAGATGCTTCGTGATGTCGTTGGATTTGATCAACTTAAGGGAAAGGTCGTGAACCCCTTGACGGGCAGGAAGATTGGGGCGTATTACGGATGCCTTTTACTCCGTCCCAGCAAGACGATGCAGTTTGATAACCCAGAAAACCCAACAATAATAGAGGATTTTATTAGTGCAATTGGTGGGACCCCGGTTGCTTATCCGTACCGTAATGAATGCTGCGGCGGTTATGTAACACTTACCAAGAACAATCTTGCACAGGAAAAGTGCAACAATATCATGGCATCAGCTTCTGAGAAAGGCGCAGAAGCCATGATTACTGCATGTCCGCTTTGCATGTACAATCTGGATACAAACAACAGTACAGAACAAAAACTGCCGGTATATTATTTCACTGAGCTATTGGCAGAGGCACTTGGTGTGAAGTTATAAACAGGAGGGATTATCAGTGAATACAGTGAATAAGGTGAATACGGTGAACACAGCGAAAAAAGAAATTGGATTTCAAAGACCCCTTGGTAATAGCATCAAGACATTATCAGTTGATGTAGAAAAAAGAGAGTTGATCGATAGGATACTAAGAATAAGCGGAGTGAATACCAGAAAGTGTATGAAATGCGGAAAATGCTCTGCTGCATGTCCTGCATTTAACGAGATGGATATTCATCCCCAT
>DAOSDD010000281.1:0-5235 GCA_035362115.1 Clostridiales bacterium
ATATTGTTGCCATCTTGATCCTTAACTTTTTGACAGCTGATAAGCTCCGTTGGGACGGCCGGCCTTATTCAGAGGCTTCACGTCTTGCAAACTATTATCAAGGCTCTGCTATGTCACCAGGCGTGGCTAAGGAAATGCGTGTTTATGATTTAGCTAAAGAAACAATAGAAAATTGGGATAAAGCATACGATAAGGAAGCCTTAACTTCTACGGCAAACAATATGACAATAAGACCCGCGGTGCAGTTATACAAAGGGTTGGCATGTTCTTTCAAGATTTTCACATATTTCATGCTACACTCAGAGAAAATGTCGGATTTGGTGATTTGAAAAATATTGGAAACATCGACCGTATTCAGATCGCCATGCAAAAAGGAGGAGCCGATAAGCTGCCGGAACGCTTTCCTAAAGGCCTTGAACAATGGCTGCTGCGTAATGTTATCAAGGACGGAGCCATGTTATCCGGTGGAGAAAAACAACGGGTAGCAGTTTCCCGGGCACATATGAGCGATAAGGAGATTTTAATATTTGACGAACCTGCCGCTGCGCTTGATCCAATAGCTGAGATGAAACAATTCCATACCATTCGCGAAAAAATTGAAGGCCGCACGGCAATTCTCATCAGTCATCGTGTGGGTTTTGCGCGGCTTGCTGACAGAATTATCGTATTGGATGGCGGAAGGCTTGTGGAAAACGGCACGCATGATGAATTAATGGCGTTGAACGGAATATATGCCAGCTTTTTTAAAGAACAGGCGCAATGGTATACAACGGAAGAAGGTGAAGCTGTATGAGCAAATTACGAACACTGTTAAAAGCACTTATAGTAAGTGTTAAGATTAAAGGTGCTTTTTCTATGGTCATTAGCCTGCTTGGTTTTGCTGTGGCGTTTTTTCCGGTAATCATAGCTCAACAACTTAGAGCATTGACAGATTCACTTCAATCATTGGTTGGAACCGGGGGAAGCGCAGGTCCTTCGCTTGTTATTTTTACAGGTGTTGTTGGACTTTATATGGTCCAGGTAATCATTACGAATATTCAGCAGTATACAAATGGACTTGATGAGGTGAAAATCCAGAGATACATCAAACGCACAATTATGCGCCACAAATGCGAAGTCCGTTATAAGTACATTGAAAACTATGATGATTTTCAAAAGCGTCTTACTTTTATCGAAGAATATGCAGGTTATCATATGGCCAAGTGCATCGGTAATATGATAACAATTCTACAGCTCATAATTGCATTTATTGTTGCGTCACTTGCGCTGTGGAAGATAAATCCCTATATCGTACTGATTCTCTTTGTCACAAGTATACCTGCCGCTTTATTATCATATTTTCAGCAAGACGAAACTTTTCGGTATAGGGCAAAGTGGACGGAAGAAGGGGCTCTTGCCATACATTATTTCGCAACAATAGGTGGAGCTGGATATTCATATGCTGGCCTGCAAGAAATCCGTCATTTTGGATTGTTTGATTATTTGAAAGCACGTTGGCGGTCTATTGCGGATGAGTATATCAGCAAGAAAAACAAAATAATGTATAAGCATGTTAAGTTCAACACCGCTGCCGATTTTCTGAGAAGTGTTGTGTATTTGGGTATTCTCCTAATTGCAGCTTGGTCTATATACGATAACCCGGCTATCGGCCTTGGAGCTTTCACGCTTGTATTTGCTCTTTCAGGACAATTACAGACCTCAACAGGAGATTGTCTTGTCAGCATTATGGTCTTGGCACAAAACATTCCATATATGAAGGAATTCTTTTATTTAGACGACATCGAACGTGAACCGCAAGTCGGCAAAACAACTTGTGCTGCGGATGGAAACATTGAATTTAATGATGTGTCTTTTGCTTATCCCAATACTGATGTCGATGTAATAAAGAACATTACAGTTCAAATTAAGGAAGGTGAGAAAGTTGCCATTGTGGGCGAGAACGGCAGCGGAAAGTCAACCTTTATTAGTCTTTTATGCGGTATGTTTGATTCTAAATCAGGACGGATTAGTGTAGGCGGAATTGATATAAAGTCTAACCCTGTGGCGGCTCGAAACACTGTGTCAGTGGTATTCCAAGACTTTGCCCGTTATGAGTCCAGCATCCGGGAAAATATCACCGTATCAGATAAGAATAGGATGGCTACGGATGAAGAAATTATGGAACTGCTACGCAAAATAAATGTTGATGATGTTGTAAAGGAACAAAAGAATGGGTTGCATGAACTTGTTGGCTCTTTTTCAGAAAAAGCTAACAACCTTTCAGGCGGTCAATGGCAGAAAATCTCTATAGCCCGTGCGGCATACAGAAACAAGGCGAAAGTGATGATACTTGATGAGCCTACATCAGCTCTTGACCCGCTGGCAGAGGCTCAACTATATCGCAACTTCGCGTCGTTGACAGAAGATAAGACAACTATTCTTATTTCACATCGCCTTGGTATCACAGCTATTGTTGACCGTATTCTTGTGTTCAAGGACGGCAGAATTGTTGAAGACGGCTCCCACAAGCAGCTCATGGCAATGAATGGGCATTACGCGGAAATGTATCGAGCTCAGGCTCAGTGGTATGCATGAGAATAAAACACCTCTACTATGGGAGAGGGATAGATTACCTTTTAATGATTCAATTACTGGAAAATGATGAAGAGAAGTTGATTGAAACTGCTTCTAAATATAATAATGAAGCTTACTATGCGGAATACGAAAAAGTATTGAAAACGTATTTAAATATTAATAGAGATGAATATAAGGAATTTTTAAGACTATAAGACAAGAAGATATTAAAGAAGCAGAAGTATTTTTAGAAAACAAGGAAGATGATTTGGCATTACTCTACAAGGGTGTAATGCTCCTTATGCAAAAATCAGGACTCTATCTCACAGTCTCAATAGCCTGTACATTTATATTTTATGTGACCAGCTTAATTAGGTGTTTTCAAAAAATTCATTATTCAAAATTTCTGGCTATTAAGTGCTCTTAAAATAGTAACATACGATTTTTCTTGACAAAATATTAGTGATAAACTCCAAATATTTATATTGGCTCTTATTAACTTTAGTTTTCGTGTCAATAGCAGTCGTAGTTTAATATTTTAATAACTCTAAGGTATTAAATCAACTTTTTTGAAAAACCAATTGACCAGTTTATTTTTTGATTATGTCTTAAGCAAAAACCTGGTCAACATTAATCTCAAGTCCGTTGAAAATAACTGATTCAACTTTATCTCCACTTTTAAAGGTAATCATTTTTTCAATATTCAAATCTTTAAAGGCATAAATGTACACTTCTTTAGAAAATGTATTTACAACCCAATACTCTTTTACACCGCTTGATGAGTATAGGTCAAGTTTTTTTGCTAAATCTTTCTTTTTAGTAGATTGGGAAAGAACTTCAACAACAAGCGAAGGTGTACCGTGATATCTTCCCTTTTCATCTATATTTTCTTTATCGCAAATTACTAAAATATCAGGTTGGACGATATTAATATTCTTTTTATACTCTTCAGTATCTGCTTCGTCTTCATTATTGGCATCTTGTATGTTTGTATTAATATCTTCATTGCTATTTTTTTTAAATAATGTAACATCAAAAGGTGAGGTAAGAGGCTCACAGTTTTTATCTTTGAACCAAAAGACAAATTCGCCGAAAATTTGTCCTATAGCTTTTTGATGTTCATAAAAAGGTGATGCCAGCAAGAATATTTCACCATCAATATATTCATATCTTAACTCGCTGTTTTGCGATATTTCCAGAAATTCTTCATATGAAATTTTTTTGCCTGAATAAGCAAACTTTTCAGCAGCCTCTCTAATAAAGTAATTGTCTATGTTGTCATTATAAGTAGTAAGCCTTGCAATTTTCTTTCCATTTCTGGTTACTATAATATCTTCGTATTTACATAACTTAAGGTACTTGCCGAAATTATTCTGCACTTCTGTTGTTGTAACTTGCATAAAAGCACCTCCATATCAGCTAATATAAATATATTTTACCTAATATATTGGATTTGGTCAAGAATTTATCTAAATATTTTAACTAAATAATATTAACAATTAGCTAGACTAATAATCTTAGAAAGTGCATAGCAATAACCAAGTTGGTATGAAGATACCGGTGCAGGTGAAAAAAATTGTACGTGCGGCTAAAATGAATTTAAGCCCATAAAAACTTTTTCATAAAAAAGTTTTGTTTCTGCAAGGGCGGATTCATTTCGCACAATGCAGGAATGGAGCTTAAAATGATATTATCAGGACTTGAAATTAAGAACAAACTTGGAAAAGATATAATAATTGAACCATTTGATGAAAAACTTTTGAATCCCAATAGTTATAATCTGAGACTACACAATGAGCTTCTTGTATATGAAGAAGATGTCCTCGATATGAAGAAGCTAAATAAAACAAGGAATATAATAATTCCTGAAGAAGGATATATACTTAATCCTGGAAAGCTTTACCTGGGAAGGACTTTTGAATATACAAAGACAGTTTATAAAATAAATTTTTAATTTTTATTGACTTAAAGCATATAATATTATAAAATCAATAGCAATAAAAAAAAGGCAATGATTGGGAATAGTAAAAGGTGTCAGAAGCTTTCAGAGAGCCGAGGTTGGTGTGATTCGGCAGTTTCATTCCTTTGAACTCACCTATGAGCTGCAGCCCGATAATGTAGGGTGTGCCGGAAATCCTCCGTTAAAAGGATAGATGGTGATGGCCATCGAATGAGTGGATTCTTTACATTAAGAATCAATTAGAGTGGTACCGCGAACCAGCCTCGTCTCTATACGTACAGAGATGAGGCTTTTTTATTTTAGACAAAAAAAGAGCGAGGTGTTAAGTATGAGTTTTAAGACTTACGATCCGCAAATTATCGAAAGTAAATGGCGTAAAAGGTGGGAAGAAAACCATGCCCACGAAACAGGAGATGCCCTGGTAAAACCGAAATTCTACTGCCTTGACATGTTCCCGTACCCGTCCGGAGATGGGCTTCATGTGGGTCATTGGCGCGGGTATGTACTGAGTGATGTCTGGAGTAGATATAAAAAGCTTCAGGGCTTTAATGTACTTCATCCAATGGGATGGGATGCTTTTGGGTTGCCTGCTGAAAATGATGCAATTAAGAAAGGCATTCATCCACAAGTATCTACACAAAGGAATATCGGCAACTTTAAGCGGCAGCTTACAGAAATGGGTGCAATGTATGATTGGGATAGAGAAGTTAATACAAGTGATC
>DAOSDD010000282.1:0-5231 GCA_035362115.1 Clostridiales bacterium
TTGGCAGGAGTTTTTTTCAATTGCTATATGTTTTGAAACAAAGCCGTTGATAGATACCTTTCTCCCGTATCCGGAAGCAGTACTACAATATTTTTGCCGGCACTGTCAGGCCTCTTTGCAGCTTCCGTTGCTGCATGCAACGCTGCCCCCGAGGAAATGCCGACCAGTATGCCCTCCGCAGCCGCAAGCTTTCTGGCCGCTGCAAAGGCTTCCTCGCTTTTTACCTTAACAATCTCATCTATGATAGAAGTGTTCAATACATTCGGAACAAAACCTGCGCCTATACCCTGCAGCTTGTGAGGGCCCGGTGTTCCCCCCGACAATACCGGTGAATCGTAAGGTTCCACTGCAATTATCCTGATATCGGGATTCTTTTCTTTAAGCTTCTCACCGACTCCTGTGACAGTTCCGCCGGTACCGACTCCGGCAACAAATATATCTACCTGTCCCTCGGTGTCTCTCCAGATTTCTTCTGCTGTTGTATTCCTGTGAGCTGCTGAGTTCGCGGGATTATTAAACTGCTGCGGTATAAATGCATTCGGGATCTCAGAAACCAACTCTTCAGCTTTTTTTATGGCACCCTTCATCCCATCACTGCCGGGGGTAAGAACCAGTTCTGCTCCCAATGCTGCAAGAAGGCTTCTTCTTTCTATGCTCATTGTTTCAGGCATTGTAAGTATAAGCCTGTAACCCCTTGCCGCCGCAACAAGTGCAAGAGCTATGCCTGTATTGCCGCTGGTGGGCTCTATTATTACCGTATCCCTGTTAACAAGCCCTTTTTCTTCGGCATCCTTTATCATTGCATATCCCACCCTGTCCTTTACGCTGCCTCCCGGATTGAAGTATTCCAGCTTTACTATAATCTTTCCTTTTATGCCGTTTTGGCTGTTATAATTGACGGTTTCCAAAAGCGGTGTATTACCGATAAGTTCAGTGATACTTTTTGAAACTTTTTTCATGACAATATTCCTCCATTTTATACTATTTGTCCTATTTGAATAGTAGGTTTTGCGTTAAAATATTATATGTAATACATATATGCTTCATTGCTTGTCATCCTTTTATACTCGTTTGTCAAATCCTCCAGTGTAATGCTGTCTATCACCCTGTCAATGCCTGCGTTAATTGCACTCCATACCTTTTCCCTTATACATTCCTCAATTTTGTCATTAGTTTTTTCTTCCATGCTTTTCTCGTCAATAACTGAAAGATTTCCTTCCAAAGCCCTCAATACAGCGCCCACAGTTATATTTGCAGGCTTATCCGCCAAAGCATACCCCCCTTGTGCTCCTTTTATACTATTAATCAGGCCTGCTTTTCTCAGGGTTGAAAAGACCTGTTCCAGATAGCCCTCTGATATATTCTGTCTTTCGGCTATGCTTTTCAATGATATATGGTCTCCTGCAGAGTATACCGAAAGATCTACCATTGCCCTTAACCCATATCTGCCTTTTGTAGAAATCTTCATGTTTATCTCCTACTATTCCAATATGTTTTATTATGTTCATATTATAGCATCGTTTTTTAAAAATTACAATCAAAAAATGCAACTTTGTTGCATTTTTATAATTAAAGATTATTTCATTATTGGTTATTATAATTGATACACCTTATATGCAATATAGTTGTTCTATAGAGCATATAAGGTGTTTTTATTGCTTATTATTGAATCTTTACTTTAAACTTTTTTTATTTTGCCTTCACTTCCAGCACTCCGGATACGGTGCTGCCTGCGTCCATTGTGAATGTGTCTTTGGCTTCCTGTGTTGCGAAATATATGTTTCCCGTAACTGTGTTGTTTACTAAAGAGAAGTTGTTTGCTTCAACATAAATATCACCAACGAAGTATCCATACTGAAGTGTTGCATATGGGCTCCTTATAGTCAATGATGGTGCTGTTAAAGTAAATGAATGGGTCGCTCTCTTTTTGTCTGAAGGATCGTTATGTGTATAGAGTCCAATCTTACGCTTAAGATCTTTTGTCGGATCATTCTTATCATGGAATTCTCCTTCAACTACAAGAGCCTTATCGGTTGTAAGGTCTGTTATGGGAACAATAATCCAATATCCGTCTTTGCTTATTGCATGCTCAAAAGCTTCTATATTTTGTACCTGTGTAGGTGTTGCTGATGATACTGCATCTACATCAGACAGTATCTGCTTTCCGGTTATTGTGCTTTTTTCATCCATAACGAATGTATCTTTGGCTTCCTGTGTTGCGAAATATACGTTACCGTCAACCTTAGCGTCCTTTAAATTGAAATTCTTTGAGTAGACATAGAGGTCTCCTATAAATGTACCGCTCTGAATTCTTGCATCGGGGCTCTTTATAGTTAACTTTGGAGCTGTCAAAGTAAATCTTGCTGTTACATTATGGTCATCATCCTGAGTATAAAGTCCAATTTTACGTGCAGATACCGGAGGAGTCTTTGTATTTACGAAATCTCCTTCTAGGACAAGGGGCTTATCGATAACTAAATCATTCAATGTGCAAATGATCCATGTACCATTTTTGCTTATAGCCTTTTCAAAAGCAGCCGCATCAGACACTATAGAAGCTGACGTTACTGCGTCTACTTCCGGATTTTCTTCAGCAGCAGGCGTAGTTACGGTCGGTTCCACAGAAGCCGGTGCGGGTGCAGCCGGTTCCGCCGGAGCCGGGACAAGTTTCGCAAGAGTCTTAGGCCCAACTATTCCATCAGGGACAAGGCCATTTTTACTCTGATAGTCCTTAACTGCAGCTTGAGTCAGCTTCCCAAAAAAGCCATCCACTTTAAGTGCATATCCATTGCTGTTAAGCATTGTTTGCAAAAGCTTAACGTCTGCTCCGAATGAACCGTCTGCAAGTAAACGGCTTGTGCCCGTTTCCGTACCGGTGACAGCAGGTGCGTCAGGTGCAGCTGCCGGAGCTTGTCCGGGTGCAGAACCGCTTGTTGTTGCTGTTGAAACAGCATCTACAACGAAGGCTTCCGGGCTTTGAATTCCTGCAAGGGCTGAGAATACAAGTACCAAAGCTAGTGCATAAGATAGTGGTTTTTTCAAAAAGATACCTCCTTAAAATTATTTGATTTAATATTGCTGCAAAGTAAACCACCTTTAATAGTATAAAGATTAACTTGTTTGTTAATTTTCAAACTATGAAAACGATTATTATTCTGTAGCAATATTGATAGTATTTATTATAACAAAACCTTTTTCAAAAGTACATGCCATATTTGGCATATTTCTTTAGTTTTAGAGAAAATTTCATTAAAGCCATAGGTGCATTCCGCTATCATAATAACAATATTTATTCATATATTGTTAATGAATGAAAGACCAGCTAATTAAAGTCAAGAGTTTTTAAGAAAAAGCTTTATGAATTTTTGAAAACTCCTGACATAGAAAAAATGCATAACAACAAGACCACCTTTACGAAGTAGACATAAAATAGCTGGTCTAAAATGAAATACTGATCCTTGAAAACTAAACATCAAGTGCAAGTACTGCTAAGCTGCTATATGCTTTGCTGCTAACATCTGAGCATGTTCCTGAGGACTGCGTAACTGGTACGGTTTTCTGTCCCTTAGAACAGCAAAGATGTAAATGATGATCTTACGCATAACTGCTCCCAAAGCTACCTTCTTAGGTTTGCTCTGGCACTTTTGCTTGTAGAATTCAAGTAATACAGGGTTGCAAGCCTCTTTATTCCGCTTAGTTCGGATATTGGCAAGAGCAGTTGTAAAAAGAACCCTGCGAAGTAGCCTGGAACCTCTCTTGGACATTTTATTCCGTGTGCCGGTAAATTCTCCGGATTGCATCACAGAGGGGTCAATGCCAAAGTAAGCAACCAGTTTTCCCGGCTTAGAGAAAGCGGAAAAATCGCCGATTTCTGCCAGAATGGTGGCAGCAGTAAGAAGGCCAATACCTGGCAGGCTCTGCAAAAGTTCAAGAGTTAATGCTAGCATGGGCATGTCCTTTGCCATATCTTCAGCGATCAATAGATGAATGGTTTTTAGGACCTTCGCCAAGTTATCTTCCAGAGTTCTGATCATGGATATGTAGACACCCAGCATAGCAACGTTCGAGGAATTATGAACAGTCAAAGGCGCAAACTCTCTGGCTTTGGAGACCAAAAGATTATACTTTGCAGTTGACCACTTAAGGCTTCTGCGAGAATTCTTCTGGATCAGTGCAATCAACTTGTTCCTGTTCGCTTTAAGAATATGCGCAGGCGTAGGATATTTCTCCAATACTGCAAGAGCAGCCTTTGAAAAGATGTTGGGGAATACATCCTTGAAGTTTAACATGAGTTGGTCAACAATACCCGTAAGCCTGTTTTTGTAGGCAGTAAGTTCGTCAGAGAGCTTGTAGTACTGTCGGCAAAGACTTCGCAGGCATTCAATATCCTCATCGGGGATATTAGTAGTTTTAAGCTCCTGAAATCTGTATAGCAGGGCAATTTTCCGGGCATCAGCTTTATCATTTTTCACTTTTCTGATTCCAATATTTTTGATAGAATCAGTCTGGATGGGGTTTATGATGGAGACCTCCAATCCAGCTTTACAAAGTGAATGGAAAAGGATTTTGTGATAGTGCCCGGTGGATTCCATGACGACGAAAGGCCTAGAATCAAAGTCCTTTTCCGTTTTTTTCAGTAATTCAACGACTCTTTCAACGTCAGAACTGGAATCATGGTGGATCTTCATGCGGGCAATCACTTCATTGGATGGAGAAAGAATTGCCATCTCACTGAAGAATTTACCTACATCGATTCCTGCAATAGGTCTGAAATTCATCAAAATGCCTCCTTAAAAAATTAATGGACTTAAAAGCCTCCATTCCTTCTCATGTAAGCAAACAACCTTGCATGTGACACGAGGAACCAGCTAAAAAGCTGGCCTCAACCAGCCAAATCATGTAGACTTACCGGAATGGAAAAATACTCTTTCATACGGGTAATCGGCCCGCCAAGGTCCGTCCCAGGAGGTGAAACACACACCTTCCAAGTCCGGAAGATATTATACATGATTGTCAAAGTTCAGGCCAACAAACGCTGGCATAATGGCTAAGATGTGAAGCCGGATGATGTGCTTGATGTTTGGAAAAGAATAAAATTTGAAGTGTTATGTTAACTATGACTTTTAATGGGTCGAACAGTGGCTTTGGTCACTGATTTAATACAAAATAATTGTACAAGGAGGTAATACAGATGAAAAGAATAGTAGCAATTGTTACTATAGCAGCAATTA
>DAOSDD010000283.1:0-5200 GCA_035362115.1 Clostridiales bacterium
CTATTTCCTATTTGTTTTTATATTTTTCATCTTTATCTATCATATTTGTTTTTATATTTTTTCCAATACTCCCATCTCTAAAACTAATATTAGTATATTCCCTACCTTTTATTTTAACAGATTGTATATATGGGACACCAAGGTTTATCTTTAGTTCAGGCATATAGTCTGTATTTATGTATTCTTTGCCGTTTATAAAAATAGTCTCTATGTATGAGATCCCAAGGCTTATGCATAACACTACTATCGTCTCCTTTTTCACTTTTTGCTAGTAAATTTATATTACATTCTCCCTACATCATTTTCAGAAATGCTTCTACAACTCTAGGATCAAACTGCTTACCACTACAGTTAGTTATTTCTTCAACAGCCTTTTCTTTTGAAATGGCTGCATGATATACCCGATCGTTGGTCATTGCGTCATATGCATCTATTACACTAATAATTCTTGATGTTATAGGTATTTCTTTACCTTTAAGTCCATGAGGATAACCATTTCCATCCCAATGTTCATGATGATATAGAATTGCATTTGCAATGTTTGATAACTCCGGACTGGCAGCTGCTATACGATATCCTATTTCACTATGTTTTTTCATAATCTCCCGTTCTTCAGTGTTAAGAACCCCTTTTTTGGATAATATGCTGTCAGGAATACCTATTTTCCCAATATCGTGAAGAGTAGCCAATAGAGCAAGTTCATCTAGTTCAGCATTAGAAAGGTTTAATAATCTCCCAAGTTTTAATGCCCTGTCTTTCATTCGCTCAGCGTGAGCTTCAGTTTCCCAGGTTCTCTCTTCAATGGTTTTTCTTAATGAATCTATTAATGAACTCCTTAAACTTGTCCCCTCACTTAGTTTGTTCTTGTACATCTTATCTTCAGCTTCCCTGCAAATATCGACAATATCCTGAGTTTTTTTTGTTCTTGCGGCAGTTCCTAATGATATCTCGTATTTGAGAAGTTTTTGATCCTGAGATTTGCATTTTTCTCTTATACGGTTACAAATTTTCGCAGCATCTTTTTCCCTGGTTCCCGGTAATATTAAAGCAAACTCATCACCTCCTATTCTGCAAATTATATCTTCCTTTCTACAGGAAAGTCTTAGTATTTGGGCAATTGCCTTTAAGACTTCATCTCCTTTATCATAGCCAAAACTATTGTTTATTAATTTCATGTTGTTTACATCCCCGATAATAATACTTAAAGGTAGCTGAATTTCATTATCCAGATGTTTGAGTTGCAATTCAAAGTACTTTCGGTTATAAAGGCCGGTAAGTTCATCATGGTAATCCTTATATGCTAACTGTGCCAGGATTTCTTTATTATCAATATCTTCATTAATCATTATAAATACCAAATTTCCCACCACTGTCAACATCAAGCTGCAATGAGCCTTAGCATATTTTATTTCACCGTCTTTAAAGTTTTCCGCAAGAGAGAGAAGACGCTGTTTTTCTTCTATTGTTTTCTTTATTTCCCTGTTTATATCTATTCCGGTAATTAAATCCATCATTTCCATTTTTTTAAGCTTATTTCTGCTGTAGCCGTAAAACTTTTCTGCTGCAGGATTTGCATCAACAATACCAAATTCTTCAAGACTCAGAACTAGTGTCGGCATATTATTTATCTCAAAAGCACTTTTGTAGACTTGCAGTTTTTCTTTTAAAGCTTTTTTTAACGTTTTTCTCATGGTAATATCAATACATACACCTATATAGCCTGTAAGATCCTTACTAATGTGACTCAGGGGCATACCTATTTCCAGCATCCACCTATATTCACCACTGTTATTCAGTATCCTGTATCTTGTCCTAAAAGACTTTCCAAACTTTAAAGCTTCATAATACTTGTTAAGACATTTACTCAGATCATCAGGATGAACTATTGAAAACCACCCGCTATTAGCTTCTTTTATATCCTCTCCTGCTAACCTGAAAAAACTGTTATTAATAAAGGTTCGTACTCCATCAGCCCCTGTTTTCCATATAAGCACACGAATTTCCCCCATTTAAAATTACTATATCAATTTCAGTCTTTTGAACTCTCCCATAACTAAAGTCACGAATGTTCCCGATAATACTATAAAATATGTCTTCTATATGCAATTCGACATAATATTATAAAATCCTTCAAAATTTGTAACTTTTCATAAATATTATACAGAAAAATTGGAATAAAAAGTTTTTACATTGATACTAATATTGAATTACATAGTGTTTAGGATCTTTTTTCCATTTTCATAAAAAAGCTTATTGGCATAATCCTCATCAGACCATTTTATTACATTCTGCCATGCCTTGCTATACCAGGAGTAATAACTTTCCCTATGGGCATCAGATGCTACAAAATCCGCAATTTTGTTTTTTATTAAATATTTTGCCATACCTTTTGCTCTTACCCCATAAGTTCCTGCTATACTACCGGCGTTTACCTGTATAAGGTACCCCAACTCTTTTAGTTTGCTTATTGTCCTTTTACTTCCAAATCCTCTCCCATTTCTTTCGGGATGCGCAATTATTTGCTTAAACTTGTTTTTCTGAAATAAGTCCAGCAACTTAAAACTATGTTCACTAAAACCAAAATAAGGAAACTCTACCAATACATATTTAGTTGCATTCAAACTGTGTTTATCAACTATATTTACAGCCTTTGCCAATATTGGATTCAACGCTATCTCAAACCCTAATTTCAAATCTATTCCTATATTCCTGGTTTTCTCCAATAATATCCTATAGTTATCATAAGTTTTCTCAGGATTTAACATATGTTCACGAAAATGGGGAGTAGCTATTATAACCTTTATTCCTTCCTTCCCTGCTGCATGTATCATTCGCACAGATTCATCCATATCTCTTGCACCATCGTCTATATCAAAAAGAATATGACTATGTATATCAATCACTCTTTTACCTTCCAATCTACTAAGAAATAAGTTTAGTTTTCCTCATTAACCTCTTAAAGGGACTTGTATTCTGATCAGTTGAATCCTTGTTATAATAATTGTAGTAATTCCTATAGCCATATTTTAAATCCTTTTTTGGGATTTTATTTAAGACAACGCCTAAAATGTATGCATTGGCTTTTTCTAATTGCCCTTTTACCTCCTGGGCAATTTTGTAATTAGTTGATTTAGACTTTATAACCAGTAAAACACCATCAGTTTGGGCTGATAATATAGCTGCATCTATAACACTACCCAATGGAGGAGTATCAAATATTATCATATCCAACTGACCTCTTACTACCTTTAAATACTGATCTCTTACATTTTTTATAAATTCCGAAAACTTTTCATTGCTTAATAATTCTGCAGGATTAGGAGGAACAAACCCACATGGGGTTATATAAAAATTTTCTATGCTTGTCTTGTAAATAATGCTTTCCAAATCTGTTTCTCCCATTATATAATCTGTAATACCAGCTTTAGTATTAATACCAAGGGACTTTTCTATCATTGGCCGTCTAAAATCAGTATCTACAAGCAAGGTTTTCATTCCTGCATTAGCAATGCTTATTGCCAGATTTATTGAAGTAGTGGTTTTACCTTCACCTGGCGCACAACTTGTTATGGTTATTGTTTTTATTTTATTAACTACACCGCAAAAGCGAATATTTGTTCTAAGAGTTTTATATGCTTCTTCAGCAGGTATACTAAGTTCATTTAGCTTTTCGTACTTTGTCAATACCATTTAATAATTCCTCCTATTTTATTGTAAACTCTGGAATGGTTCCAAGTACAGTTACACCAAGATACCTTTCTACATCATCTGTTGTTTTTATTGTATCATCTAAATACTCAATAATAAATACAATCCCTAAAGCAGTAAGAAGTCCTACCATAAAGGCTACCGCTATATTCATCATTGGTCTGGGTTTTATAGGGTGTTCCGGCAACTGGGCGGTATCTACTATACTAATATTCTCAACCCTCATAATTTTTACAATTTCCCTGGTAAACACATCAGCTACCTTATTGGCGATATCCGCAGCCAGTTGGGGTACTTTATTCTGTACTCTAATCTCAATCAATCTGGTTTCATTTTTGGCACTTACATTTATTTTTTCAGCCAACATTGATGAGGTAATATTTTTCAAATCCAATTCCTCAACAACTTCACTGGTGATTCGCCTGCTTTTTACTATTTCCTTATAGTCTTCTACAAGCTTCTGCCCTACAAGAAGATCATTATATGCTATAGACAACTCCGAAGCATTAGATTTGTTTATTATATATAGTGTAGTATTAGCTTCGTAAACCTGATCGATTATATAAAAGCTGACATAGGCTGAAACCATTGAAGCAATCAGAGGCAGCAATATAATGAGCCATATCCTCTTAATTATTATGTTTAAATACTCTTTTAATTCCATTAATCTTTCACCTGATTCCAATTAAATTTTAAAGTGATAACGCGTTAATATTCATAAGGCCTTGAAACACCTCTTTAGTAATCATCCCCTTATCACTTTAAATCATTATTTTAATACCTTTTAAACCATATAAATTTAAATCCTAAAACCAATTATTTACTACTGCATCAAACATATTTTACTGTTTATCTCTTATTTTGTCAACATTTATACTTTTCGAGTTTTTGTACATTTATATAAGCACATCTTCTATAACCACCTTTGTTTATCTGCCATATAATATTTCGTCAATTTACTGATTTATATTAATTTTATTTTAAAATGTATTAAATCAATATCTAATTATAATACCTGATAATAATATTTACTTATTATAATTTAAATAGTATAATATGTCTCATAGGAAGCCGGGATTAATTGGGATTAATTCAGAAGGGGAGTATAATGTAATGATAGGTAGCAGAATAAGGCAGCTTAGAAAAGAGCATAATCTCTCTCAAAATCAATTTGCATCTTTGTTTGGTGTATATGACAGTACCATATCACAGTATGAAAATGGTAAGAGGGAACCAGAATACGATACTGTTATAAAAATTGCCAATCAATTTAATGTTAGCATAGACTGGCTTCTCGGAAGAATGAACAGTAAGGATCTGGTAAAATTAGAAAATGATAATCTGCCTGAACAATTAAGGGATGTTGGTGTGGAATATTTAATATTAGCTAAGGAAATGAAGGAAAAGGAAATACCCCCAGAGGATGTGCGAAAGATAATTGATGCAATAAATGCTCTTAAGAAAAAATAGTATTGACTAAAATAAATATATT
>DAOSDD010000284.1:0-5180 GCA_035362115.1 Clostridiales bacterium
CTGATTTAGCTATTGCCACCGGGGATGTCATGAATGCTATGCTCAAAATCAATTATGCTCTTAATTATTTGCTTCAATCCGATGAGATAAAGGCTTTTGGGATGGAGATGGTCCGAAGTCTTCAAAAAATTTCCGACGGAATTACTCAAGCAATATACGCAATGGAAAGAATAAACTCTGCTGTGAAAAAGTTATCAGAGCAGATTGACCTTGACAAGTTGAGCGAGGGCGTTGAATATCTTAATCAATCTATTGACGATCTAAGCAGTGCTATTGCTTGTATACAGGATATAAAGCCTTACTTAGAAGCTGCAAGACCTTATTTTGAAATAGCATCAAATTATGCTTCACAGGCTTTTGCTTCCGCTATAGAAGCAACGGATTCGCTTGAAAGGTCCGGGGCTGCCATGGCAGATGCCGCTGCACAAATTCGTGATTTAATCTCAGACCTTGCAAAACAGCCGGAAATAACCGTAAAAAAAGTAGACAGTAAGTATATGGAAACTAAGAATCGGTTTTCTGAGGCTCTCGGGGAAACTTTAAATGCTTTATCCGACCTGAATTCGATTATTTCAGGGGCATCCCCTACATTGCTTGCGGATATCAAGGCAATTTCAAATCAGCTGTTTGTTGTGTTTGATCTGTTGGTAGATACTGTTGAGAATGTATCAGAAATGAATACAGATATCAGGGATTATACAAAGGATATATCAACTCGGGATACAGATTCGGATACTTCTGGGAAAGTAGCTGACAGCGTAAATAATGGGCATGTACAAGGAGATATTAATGTAGGCGGTGTTGCCGGTTCAATGGCCATCGAATTCGGATATGATTTAGAAGATGAATATAATCCGATTCAAAAAATGTCTCCAAACTCTAAATATCTATTACGAGCCATTATATCCGGTTGTGAGAACTACGGCAATATTATATCGAAGAAGAACTGTGCCGGCGGAATTGTAGGCTTAATGGATTTCGGATACGTAAAAGAATCTATAGACAATAGCAGTATCAGCAGCACCGGCGGTAATTATATTGGAGGAATTGCAGGAAAATCTGATGGCACAATACGGCAATGTTATGCAAAAAGTTTTTTATACGGAGCCGATTTTGTAGGTGGTATTGCCGGATATGGCACCAATCTATATAACTGTTATTCGATGATTCAGGTGGAAAGTGCCCGGGAATTTGTTGGGGCAATTGCAGGAAACGGTGAGGGTCTTTGGGAGGGCAATTATTTTGTTCATGATGAATTAGCTGCTGTAAATAGAATAAGTTATGCCGGAAAAGCTGAGCCGATTACCTACGAGGTTCTTTCATCGGTTGAGGGGTTGCCTGCAATTTTTAAAACTTTTCGGCTGACCTTTGTTGCAGAGGATGAAGAAATCGCTATTGTACCTTTTAACTATGGGGATACTGTTCCGGAAAATCAGATCCCCTATGTTCCTAAGAAAGACGGATATTTTGGCAAATGGGAAAAAGATGATTATAGAAACCTTAAATTTGACGCAACTATTAAGGCAACTTACGAACAATACATTACAACATTGGCAAGCAAGCAAACCCGGGATAATGGTTTGTCTGTCATCCTTGTAAATGGCTTGTTTGATAAGGATGCCTCTTTAATAGTTACTGAAGGAGAAAAGGATCTTGAAGGAGAAAAGAATCCTGAAAGAGAAAAGAACTCCGGAGGAGAAGGTTTGTTTACAGATAAACAGGCATTAGAAGAGTGGACTGTTTCTGTAACGGACGATGGGCAGACAACTCGCATGGTTCACTATCTTGCCCCTGTCCAAAAAACCTCAGGCATCAGTATCTATCTCTTGCAGGATGGCATATGGAAAAAAGCAGAATCCACTGCAAAAGGAAAATATCTTATTTTTGAGATAGAGGGAACAGATGCAACATTCATTGTAACTTATTCAGAAAAGAATGCTGTAAAGACTGTTCTGATTATTATGTTTATATCTTCGGTGATAGCCGCTTTCCTATGGCTGCGTAGAAGGCGAGGCATTAGAATTAATGAATCCGGCGATATCTCTGCTAAGTATGATAGTATCGTAATAACAAAATAGGAGGACTTTGGTAATGATTAACTTATTTAAGCAATGTTTGATAAATTATGGTATCAGCGAAAATATGTCTCTCTATATATCTAATGCTATAGCAATATTAGTTATCATTCTTTTGAGTATTATAGCCGACATAATAGCAAAAAAACTTTTACTTAAAGCTTTGAAACTTTATATCTCAAAAAGCAAAAATAAATGGGATGACATACTTATACAGAAAAAAGTATTTGAACGATTGTTTCATATTGTACCAATCATTGTGATACATGCATTTGCTCCTGTATTCCCCGATTATAAAGACTTGATACAGAAATTTGCCTTTTCTTATATCATTCTTGCTGTTATATTTGCAATTGATAGGTTGTTGGATGCTATTGACGATATTTACAGGAATTATGAAGTATCTAAAATAAGGCCAATTAAAGGGTATCTCCAGCTTATAAAAATTTTGTTTTATGTAATTGGCATAGTTATAGTCGTCAGTACCTTTCTGGAACGTTCGCCATGGATTCTCATAAGTGGCATAGGTGCTGCAACAGCAGTTCTTCTACTAATCTTTCAAAATTCAATACTTGGATTTGTCGCAAGCATACAGCTTACCACAAATAATATGCTGCAAATCGGTGATTGGATAGAAATGCCGAAATATGGAGCTGATGGAGATGTTATAGACATGTCGTTGCACACCGTGAAGGTACAGAATTGGGATAAGACTATTACTACTATTCCAACTCATGCACTAATTTCAGAATCATTTAAAAACTGGCGTGGAATGCAGGAAGCAGGCGGAAGAAGAATAAAACGATCAATATATATAGACATGACCAGTATAAAATTCTGTACTGAAGAAATGCTGGAAAGATATAAACAAATTGAGTATATTACAGATTATTTAATAAAAAAGAAACTTGAAATTGAAAACTATAATAAGACACATGCCAAAGATAGCACAAGTATTGTTAATGGCAGGCATTTAACCAATATAGGTACTTTCAGAGCTTATGTAGAACAGTATTTAAATAATCATCCCAATGTACACAAAGGTATGATTCACGTAGTCAGGCATCTTCAGCCTACTGAAAATGGTTTACCCATAGAAATATATGTTTTTACAAACGAAACAGCATGGGTAGATTATGAAAAAATTCAGGCCGATATTTTTGATCATATCCTGGCAGTAATCCCGGAATTCGACCTGCGTATTTACCAGAGTCCTACCGGGCATGACTTAAGAAAAACCATTAATAACAATTTTACCGACTATACATGAAGTTGTATTTGCTGTTGTATTTCGTGCCTGGCACGAAATGCAACACGCACATACACCTTTAATGCATATACTGCTGTCATTTATAATTGTAAGACGCTTTTGCAGTCTTTTTATTGCATAGGTCATTTCTATATTATCCATTAACTGAGATGCATATGCAAGATTGTTCAAATCATCATCGTTTATACAATCGTATTGCATTTTCTTTATTCTCTCGATTTCACTTTCAAGACTATTCAAATAGAATGTATTTTGAGCCTTTAATGAGTCTAAAATCTCATTTTTTATTGTATTGATACCCCAGTAGTAAATGTTTACAGCCAATACATATATAGGGATCATAACCAATAAAAACACTATTATAAGTCTATTGAAAATTGAGTTTTTCCGACCCAAAACAATTCTTTGCATATAATTATACCCCCAAAACTCAAAGCATTACTAATAAAAAACCTTTGAAATCAGCAATATTGGATGTTCCTGTAAACACCTCAAATTTATGTAATCCTAACTCCAATTCACCTAAATCTGTTTCCACTCCTGTTAAGCTCTTTACTTCACCATCAATTTTTACATAGGTTTTTGTTGTCTCGTGATTTTTATATGCCTTTAGATTTAATTTCCTTTTTGATTTATTAAACACATATACTGTCATAATATTCATGTCTGCCATATCAGATTTGGTATAATCAATATAAACTTTAAAATTATCTTTTACAGCAGTAGGCATTGTTAACCAATCCTCAGGAACACCTTTAGCGATACGTTGATTTGAGTAGTCTATCTTATGGAAACCATCTGCAAATATTGTCTGTGGGTTGATTAAAGCAAATAAGAGCCCTGCTTCATACTCATGACCTACATCATTAAAATGGAGTCTATCTGATATAATTGTTTCCAGGCTATATGATGAGTAAAGCAAAAAGTCCTCTGTATATGAGTTTATATCTAGTAATTCAAGTCCGTACTCAATAGACAATTCTTTTTTCACTTCATTTGCAATAGTATTGATATGCTGGCTTGTCCTCAATGGATATCGAGTAGTGAAATCAGTACGCACCCCTGGTTCAACAGTAGCTTGTGTAGTTATTAAAAAAGGTTGAATATTACTTGCATAACATTTACCAATAATTCCTTTAATATTGTTTTTGAAACCATCTCGATAAGACTTTTCATCCTGGTAAACTAATCTATCGTTAATGCCAAACCCTATTCCAACCATTTTAACATCATTATATGCAGAAGTTTCACCAAATACATTGTCATAATTGGCTAAAGCCCAGCTTGATATTTGACCGCTGAATCCGGCATTATATATTCTTAGTATTGAATTATTGGCAGCTTCTCTTAATTTAATTTCTAATTTTTCAGAAAAAGCATTAGGGCTTGTACTATCGGCACCTAACTTATTACCTATCCATCCTGTTGTGTTGTTTCCGTCAACTGTACTGTCGCCGTAAAAAGCAATTGGAAACTTTTCTCCTTTAAGCCAGGAAACCCATGCATCATTTAATCCATATAGTGAGCCGAATAATTTTACATCATTGTTCATCTGTAATCACTCCACTTATTATAAAATAAATTTCTCTTATTGTATCATATTGCAGTGTATGGGTGCAATAAATTGGTGTGTTTACATGTTTACGGTGTTTTTTTACCTACGCCGTTGTAAAACGTGCCGGGCTAAAAACACAACGGCAATTGGTGCTGTTGCAATTGGTGCTGGGCTAAAAACACAACACAAACTGCACATTAAGGGATATAACAACCCCTCCTGAATATCCCTAATTCTGCAGTAAAAATTTAACAAATCATTAATCAAACCCTTGATACAA
>DAOSDD010000285.1:0-5099 GCA_035362115.1 Clostridiales bacterium
CATTAAGTTCTTTGATTTTTTCCAGCCATCTGCCTATAATCTTTTCCGATTTGCTGCCATTGTTAATAAAGTGCGTTAGCCTGTTTTGATACAATTCCAATTCATTTTGTACCGTTGTGTAGAAACTTTGCTCAAAGTTCTTTCTTTGCTTATCGTCATTTATGACATATATGGCATTAATAGTTACAGGAGCGTAATTTACTCCCATATTTGCTAGATAGTTTTTTTCATTCAGTAGTTCACCAAGTTCTTCTAGCTTCATTACTTCATTTAGTTTATAACGGGGAACAAAATACAGTTTCCCGTGTTGTGTAACTTTTGAAGTATCCATGTTTTCAAGCAGATTATTTATTATGGTTTCTACTGAATTTCGGTTATAGCTTTCTTTGTATAGCTCAAATAAAGCCTCAACCTTATCAGCCAGCTCCTGCAGCTGATGTACACTTATATCGCTGTTATAGTCTGCAAGTTCATATGACATTGTTTTGTTTTCAGTATCATATCTAAACTTGCCTACTTGCGTATAGTGGTTGTCCCATCCCACTATTTCTTTTACCAGCTCTCTACTGATTATGCCTTTACTTTTGTCTTTTAAGTTATCACGCATGTACAGCTTAATGCACTTTCCATTAACACTAAGCTTAGTTGATGCTTCTGTTGTTGCGCTTCTAAAAGCATCAGTGTACTGTAATTTCCTAGGCATGTACTTTTCGTCTATACCTAATATCTCGAGAATATCTTGCATATCTTCTCGTTTAATTAGCATAGACCCTAATGACATGTAGAGCAATTGCCCTAATATCATCTCGTTTTTACTCTGATCGCCATTGATAGCAATTAGTTCTTTAAAATCCATTATTAATACCTCCCTTGGGATTATTTGTTATTTGTTCTAAAATTGTTATTAGATTTTTTGAAAATGGGTTAATTAAAAGAATTGAGTTTGAATACCAAAAAAGGCCTAGAGAATATAAATTTCCCTAGACCTTAATTTCTTGTTAAAACCTAAATATCCATGAAAAAGATATTTTAATAACTTAAATACTATTACTTATTTAAGTATATATCATCTATTTCGTTATAGAAAGGGTTTTTTTGTTTTCCACAACTTACCTTTTCCATGCTGTAATCACGTTGTAATCCATGTTGTAATTTTATACAATATTTTCTGCTTTTATATTGACATTTGTTGTCATTTAATATATATTTTATATATGATTTATATTTATTTTAAATATGCTTTACATTTGTTATTATTTATTTGTTTGGAGGAGGGATAATTTGTATACATTTTTACATTATCCGATTACTGTTTGGGAACTAGCTACCGAGATTAAAAGAGTATTTAATGATTATTATTTACGACGTATCGATGAAAAGCAATTACATGCTTGTATCTTAACCTGGGTTGATAACTGCCCTAACAAATTGTTTAAGGATGATGAGATAAATCCAACAGTTAAAGCTGTTATAGGAAAAAATAGAGAGTTTGTATTAAAAAAAATTATAAATAACCTTTGTGATAGTTCTATTGCTCAATAGTTTTATTTTTTTTATATGGGGATGGTATTAAAAACTTTATGAGGGTATTTGCATGAATCAAGAAGCACTAGAATTAAAAGATATGTTAAGGATCGAGGGTATAAATTCTAAAGGTTTTGGGATTATTCCAAAAGTAGTAATGTTTGACCCAGATCTATCTATCGAAGCAAAAACTATATATGCTTACTTTTGTAGTCTCGCAGGTAATGGAACAACGGCTTTCCCAAACCGCGATACTATTTTGTTTTATCTAAATATAACGAAAGATTATTACTATAAGCACTTTAATCAACTTAAAGAACAGGAATTTATAAAGGTAGAACGCAATAGTAACTTTCCTTATAATAACATTTATACACTCATTAATAATCCTAAAAAATATGAAGAAAAAATGTCAAACTTTGATAAGAACAAGCCTTATAGTCAATTGAAATACAGTGGATTAAAGGCACATGGTTTCGGTATTGTACCAAGGATTATTATGATGGATAGACGATTACATATTAAAGCAAAAGGCATATATGCTTATTTTTGTAGTCTAATAGGCAATGGTATTACAGCTTTCCCACAAATAAATGAAATACTTTTTTATTTGCATATAGGAAGACAAGCTTACTACAAATACTATAACCAACTTGTTTCCTGCAATTATATAACAGTAGTACAAAGAAAAACAGATAGTGGTACATTTTCTGTTAATGACTATTATCTTAACGATAATCCGGATTATAATATTGGTCAACAAAGACAAGGCGAAAAACAGGAGAATCTACCGTGTGATGATTTACAGGACAACGACAAATGTATTGATAATACAGGATTTCAACCGTGTGATGATTTACCGGACAACGATCTACCGTGTGATGATTTACCGGACAACGATTTACCGTACGACGATTTACCGTACGACGATTTACCAGACAACAATAATATAAACAGTATTAATATAAACAGTATTAATATAAACAAATCAATCAATCAATCAAATGACAAACAAAAAGCTCTTAGAAAGTCAACTAAGAAAAAAATGATTGATAAGATTGATAAAAATAAAAAAACAAATAAAAAAGAATTGCCTACATATCAGAATGATTATGAACTTTATAAGAAGCTTATAGCACAAAATATATCATATGAAGACTTAAAACTAAAGTTCTTTAATGAAAATATGATTGGCGAAATATTAAATCTAATGACAGAGATTGTTACCAGCGACAAGAAGTACATACGTGTCAATGGAGAGGACAAGCCTGCGGAAATAGTTAAATCAACGTTTTTAAAATTAAACGCTACACATATTGAGTATGTGCTTGAAAGTATTGAAAATAATACTACTGAGATTAACAACATAAAAGCATATATGATAAGTACTTTATATAACGCACCTATGACAATAAATACATATTATAGAAGCCGTGTCAATTATGATTTATATGGGAGTAAGTAGAGTAGAAGCATTACAAGTAATACATTATGCAATACAATGTAATGATTACGTAATACAATATGCTTTTAGGTTCAAAGAAATAGCAGATTAATTGCTGAATAGATGAGTAAGAGTTAGAAAATTACTTTTTATGAGCCAAAAAATTACACAATATAATTATTTATAAATATTAATTGTAAAAGGAGGTTCTATGTATATACCTGGGTTTAGATCGAAAAAAACAACGAAGATAACTATAGCAATAATTTACTATGTTTTCAGCCTTTTAATGTTGTTTGTGGGCATTTCTTACTCCCTATTTCTTATATCACTACCATTTATAGTTTTTTACGGTATTGATTTACTTAAATACAAGCAAAAAAAGCTGTTAGTTCCGTTTATAGCTTCGGTATTAGTCTTTGTCGTATCAATAATAATATTTCCAACGAATACCCCTAAAATAGATGCAGATAGTAATACAAGTAATACATCCGGTATTACTCAAGCAGACAAATCAATAAGTGATAATGAACCGACTAATACCACTGTAGCTAGTGAAGATGAACCTGATATTGCGAAAGAGAATAATAAAAATGTTGTTGTTGATGAAGGTACTGCTAATGAAGAAAGCATTGCTAATAAGGGCGATACAGGAACTACTCTAAAAGAGAATATTACTGATAAGGATAAGGATAAAACAAACCCTACAGCTACTGTACAGGATGAATCAAAAAAAGAAGTTTCCGGAAATATAAAAGTCCATTTTCTTGATGTTGGCCAGGCAGACTGCATTTTGATACAAACTTCTAACAACAAAAATATGTTAATAGACGCAGGTAATAATGATGACAGTAGTTTTATTTTATCGTATTTAAACAATTTAGGGATAGAGAAGATAGATATTGCAGTAGGCACCCATCCGCATGAGGACCATATAGGAAGTCTTGATGATGTTATCAAAACGTTTGGTATTGGCAAAGTATACATGCCCAAGGTAGAACATAGCTCTCAGACTTATCTTGACGTGCTTACGGCAATAAAAGGAAAAGAATTGAAAGTTACTACTCCTGTAGCAGGAGAGTATATTGATTTTGATATAGATACAAAGGTACAAATTCTTGCCCCAAACAGTGATAAATATGATAATTTAAATGACTATTCTATAGTTGTAAGGCTTGAGTATGGTAATACAAGTTTTCTTTTTACAGGAGATGCAGAAACTGTTTCTGAACAAGAGATTGTATCGAAAAAATATAATATTAATTCTGATGTCCTGAAGGTTGGTCACCATGGAAGCACAACTTCTTCATCCCTTGCCTTTATTAAAGCAGTAAGCCCTAAATACAGTGTGATAAGCGTCGGCAAGGATAACAAATATGGGCATCCTGATAGTATAATTATTAATAGGTTTAAGATGTTCGGTGAAGTATTGCGTACTGACGAATCAGGGACTATTATTATTACATCTGATGGTGAGAAGATAACGATAGAAAAAAAGGCTTCTTCCATTAAGGAAAATGCCCCTCCCGAAGAATCACAAGAGGTTAATAAACCTGCTCCTTCTACACAGGAAGAACCTTCAAAGCAGGAAGGAATATATATAGGTAACATAAACTCCAAGATTTTTCATAGGGAAACCTGTACCACATTACCAGATCAGAAGAACCAGGTTAAGTTTAACAATAGGGAAGAAGCAATAGATGCCGGTTACACAGGGTGCAAAAGGTGTAATCCGTGAAATTGATAAGGATGGTGTATATGAAGTTAATAATAGACCGATTTGAAGGAGAATATGCCGTTTGTGAAAATGAAAAACGGAAAATTATTAACATTGAGAAATCAAAATTGCCTACTGCGGCCAAGGAAGGCGATACTATTATTAAAGAAAATGGGGAATATATTATTGATGTAGATGATAGCAAAAACAGAAAAGAAACTATTACGAATCTTATGGATGAGTTGTTTGACTGATTATTTATTGAGTAGAGAAGGATGAACAGTAATGGATAAGTTTGTTAAATGGCAGGATGCTAAAGCTTCAATGGCATCTTTAAGCGAAGAAGAGAAACAGGAAATTGACATTATGTCTGATATAATAACTGAGATTATTGAAAGACGGCAAGAACTTGGA
>DAOSDD010000286.1:0-5080 GCA_035362115.1 Clostridiales bacterium
CTGAAGTGAATATTATACATGGAAATCGCTTCTTGCCATATTTCCCCTCAAATATGGAAAATGCACCCTGGATGCACCCGGGTGCACCTATTCAGTCCACCTGTGTATTTATTCGGCTAACCTGTGGATTTATTTAGCTCACCTGTTTAGCTCACCTGCTGGGAAACATCAAACTGACTGTAGTAAAGTTCACTGTAGAAGCGTCCCCTTTCAAGGAGCTCCTTGTGAGTACCCTGTTCTACAATATCGCCATGGTTCATAACCAGGATTAAGTCAGCATCACGGATTGTTGACAACCGGTGCGCAATTATAAAGCTTGTGCGGTTCTCCATGAGTTTATTCATTGCCTTTTGAATCTGTATCTCGGTGCGGGTATCAACAGAACTTGTAGCTTCATCCAGAATAAGAATCTTAGGATCAGCCAGTATAGCCCTTGCAATAGTTAAAAGCTGCTTCTGGCCTTGTGATACGTTTGAAGCCTCCTCATTTAAAATCATATTGTAACCGTTAGGAAGAGTACGCACGAAGTTATCAGCATGTGCTGCTTTTGCAGCTGCAATGACTTCTTCATCTGTTGCATCAGGACGGCCATAACGTATGTTTTCCATTATTGTTCCGTTATATAGCCATGTGTCCTGCAAAACCATACCAAACATAGCTCTTAAATCATTACGGTTAAATTCCCTTATATCATGACCATCAACAAAAATAGCACCTTCATTTACATCATAGAAACGCATTAGGAGCTTAACCATAGTAGTTTTCCCTGCACCTGTCGGTCCGACAATTGCAACTCTCTGACCAGGCTTAATAACAGCATAAAAATTGTTAATTACGGTATTATCAGGATTATACCCGAATTTCACATTTCTAAACTCAACACTGCCCTCAATATCTTCCAGTTTAACAGGGTAAGTTGTTTCCGGAATTTCCTCCTCCTCTGCCAGAAACTCAAATACACGCTCTGCTGCTGCCGCAGTTTGCTGAAGGACATTAGAAATGTTTGCAAGCTGCGCAATAGGCTGTGTAAATGAGCGCACATATATGATGAAAGACTGAATATCACCAACTTCTATAGCTTTCCTAACAGCAAGCCATCCGCCCAAAACAGATACTGCTACATAACCAATATTTCCCACAAAGTTCATAACAGGCATCATCATCCCTGACAGGAACTGAGACTTCCATGCTGTACCATAGAGATTATTGTTCAGTTCATCAAACCGTTCAATACTCTTTTCCTCTCCATTAAAAGCTTTCATTACCAAATGCCCGCCGTACATTTCCTCCACATGGTCATTGACATTACCCAAATATGCCTGCTGTTCCCTAAAATACTTCTGAGAGTGTTTTATAAAAAAACTTACAAGCATCATGGATATTGGCAGGATACATAGTGCTATAAGTGTCATAAGCCAGCTTATACTGAACATCATGACTAAAACTCCAATTACTGTTGTAATGGATGTAATAATCTGAGTTAAGCTCTGGTTCAGGGTATGACTTACAGTATCAACATCATTAGTTACCCGGGATAGAATTTCCCCCTGATTGGTACTTTCAAAATATTTGAGAGGCATACGGCTGATTTTCTCAGAAATATCTTTTCTGAAACTATAGCTTACCTTCATAGAAACCCCGGACATAATCCAACCCTGAATATAACTAAATAATGCACTTAATAAATACAAACCCAAAAGTGTAAGTATAATTCCTCCAATATATTTAAAGTCTACACCATTACCTGTACCCGCTATTTTTTCCATTATCCCTTCAAACAGCTTCGTAGTGGCTTTGCCTAAAATTTTGGGTCCTAGTATAGAGAATACAGCACTTGCTGCAGCAAATAACAATACAACAATTATTGAAGTCCAATAAACACTTAGGTATTTTATTAGCTTTCCCATAGTACCTTTAAAATCACGAGCCTTTTCGCCGCCTCTCATCATACCACCGGGTCCAAACCCCATACCACGCGCATCACGCCGCTTTGTTGCCTGTCTTTGTGTGCATGGGGACGCTTCTCCATTTTTTATACACGGGGACGCTTCTCCATTTTTTATCTTATTTTCCATATTATTTCCTAAGCTCATGCCAATTCCTCCTTCGAAAGCTGTGAATAAGCAATTTCCTGGTATGTTCTGCAGTTATCCATAAGTTCTCTGTGGGTACCTATGCCAGCTATTTTGCCATTATCAAGAACGATTATCTGTTCAGCATTCATAATAGTTGAAATACGCTGTGCAACAATAAGTACAGTGCTAGTGCCTGTTTGACTTTTAAGAGCTTTTCTTAATGCTGCGTCAGTTTTAAAGTCAAGTGCTGAAAAGCTATCATCAAATATATAGATATCAGGCTTCTTTACTAAAGCGCGGGCAATTGATAATCGTTGCTTCTGACCTCCTGACACATTTGTACCACCCTGAGAAATCTCACTCTTAACCCCCTCAGGCTTTTCATTAATAAAATCAATAACTTGAGCAATTTCAGCTGATTTTTTAATATCTTCATCTGCTGCATTTTCAACTGCATACTTAAGATTAGATTCGATAGTACCACTGAACAATGAGCTTTTCTGAGGTACATAACCAATCCTGGACCTAAGTTCATTCTGCGTCACATCTCTCACATCAACATCACCAATAAGTATTTTTCCTCTTGTTACATCATATAAGCGTAGGATTAAATTGACCAGAGTCGTTTTACCTGCGCCGGTAGAACCTATAAAAGCGGTGGTCTGTCCCGGCAAAGCCACAAAACTTATATCTTTTAGTGCATCTTCCTCAGCTCCCGGGTACCTGAAACATACATTTTTAAATTCTACACGGCCGCGTCCCGATACGTTGTCCTGGAAATGCTTCGGTATCTTTGGATCCTGGATTACAGATTCTGTTTCCAGAACTTCAGCAATACGCTGTGCTGATACGGAAGCCCTTGGTATCATAATAAACATCATAGACATCATTAAGAATGACATAATTATCTGCATTGCATACTGCATAAATGCCATCATATCACCTACCTGCATACTCGAGTCAGCGATCTGATGTGCACCTACCCAGACTATAAGCAGTGTAACTCCGTTCATAATAAGTGTCATAACAGGAAACATACATGCCATTACGCGATTTACAAAAAGGCTTGTATTTGTGAGATCTCTGTTTGCTTTATCAAATCTTTTTTCCTCAAACTTCTGGTTATTAAAAGCTCTTATTACCATCATACCTGAAAGATTCTCACGGGTAACCAGATTAAGTTTGTCAATAAGCTTTTGAATAACCTTAAATTTGGGCATGGCAACTTGAAACACAAGTATGATTAGCCCTAAAAGGACCGCAACTGCAACTGCAATAATCCATGACATGGAAGTGCTTTTGCCGATTGCTCTGATTACCCCGCCAACACCCATTATAGGGGCATAAAAGACCATTCTTATCATTATTATAATAAGCATCTGAATTTGAGTAATATCATTAGTAGTTCTAGTTATTAACGAAGCAGTGGAAAACTTGTCAAACTCCGCATTAGAAAAATTCTCAACTTTTGTAAATACCTCTTTGCGCAAATCCCTTGATAATCCCGCTGCTGTTCTTGATGATAAAAATCCAACAATAACTGTACAAGCTGCAGCAAGCAAAGATATTAGCAGCATATACATTCCTGTTCTTAGAATATATCCATTTTGAATTTTATCCATATTAACACCTAGAGCAGCATACTCCTCCTTAACTGAAACAACAGCCATCTGAGTAATCATATTTACATCCATGTCCTTAAATTTTTCATTTATCGCTTCATTTATTAGCAAAACCTGCTCTTTCGGCAGCTTTGTCAATAGTTCAAAAAGATCCGTATTTGCAGGAATGTTCATTCCATTGAAGGATATCACCCCATCCTTTGCAGAGGCTTTTGCTTTTTCCATTCCGGAAACTGCCAGAATAGCTTTACCCATTACAGGGTTTATTTTGTCTACTTCCGATTCATCAATATTGTTATTCAAGATGTAAATAGGTTCTTCAGCAAGTTTGGGATACTCCCTTACGTACTTGCTATAATCTATATTTGAATCATCAATCAAGGTATAATTACTTATAACCTCTATCTTATTATCCGGGTTCATAAATAATACAAGCTTATCCATAGTGCTTTGCCTAACTGCTTTCGGTACAGCGTTCACAATACCGCTCTGTTGTATCCCCTTGTTCACAATATTTGACATGTAATCCGGTAGTGCAAGGTCGCACATAGCCTGAATAAAAAGCAGAAATATTGCAGCAACAATCATTCCCGTAAACGGTTTTAAGTACTTCATCAATTTATACATTTTCTGTCTCCCCCTTTTGCCTGTCTATTACTGTTTTCAATTTATCAAGTCCATCAATAATTGCATCCAATTCTTCAGGAGTTGCTTTATTCATCATAGCTTCAAACTTTTTCGTAATTTCATTGTAATGCTCCTTGGCATTTCTCTTGAACTCTGCAGATACACGAACATAAACAACCCTTCTATCTTCCTTGCTCCTGATTCTCTCAACCAGGTTTTGTTTCTCCAATCTGTCAATAATTCCAGATACAGTACTGTTGGATAATCCGATTTTAGTACTTAAATCGCTTATCTTCATTTCACCGAAATTTGCTAAAATCCCTATAATCATACCCTGAGGACCAGTTAATCGCATTTCTTTAAACTGATACTCTACATTCTGCCTCACTGCATACATAATTTCTTTCAATAATCTAATAACGCTAATACTTTTGCTAATTTCTTCCATGATTGCACTCGCTTTCGCAAAACATAATATTTCTTAGAAAATGTTGTTTGACTGTATTATATATAGATACATTTGGAGTAAATACATTTGGTGTAAATATATTTCGTATAAATATATTTCGTGTACATACATTTTCTATAGATATGTTTTGTATACAAAATATATTATAGTACCTGTTGCTTTTTATGTCAATAATAGTGAAGCCATTGGGTGCATATTTTATTTTTGAAGAAATTATTGGAAGAAGCATTAATGTAGGTACTGTAGCTGGGCAGGGGAAACTCTTCTCTCAAGTAACAGATATTCCT
>DAOSDD010000287.1:0-5077 GCA_035362115.1 Clostridiales bacterium
AGTATTTAAACCAGATTATAATATATTATAAGATTGCATATATGTTTGAATATAAGACCGAAAATATTTTGAAAGTGTTAAATTTATTCTATAATATGAAAAAGGTTATTTTTCTTGTTGATATGAACGCTTTTTTCATATCATGCGAAATGACAAGACATCCTGAGCTTATAGGGAAACCTGCTGCGGTAGCAGGTGATCCCAAAAAACGGACAGGGATTATCCTGGCTGCAAATTATGAAGCAAGAGAATATGGTGTAAAAACAACCATGATATTGCAGGAAGCTTTTAGACGCTGTCCCAATATGCGTATAGTACCTCCTGATCACAATTTTTATGAGCAAAAATCAAAGGAGGTTATGAGTATATTATCATCCTATACTCCTGTCTTAGAGCAAAATAGCATAGATGAAGCATGGCTTGATATGACAGGGTGTGAAGGGTTATTCGGTGAACCTCTTGAATGTGCCGGACGGATTATGGAAAACATTAAAGCCGAACTTGGTTTATGGTGCTCTATTGGCATATCCGAAAATAAGTTTTTAGCTAAAATGGCATCTGAACTGAAAAAGCCGCTGGGAATTACAGAATTATGGGAAAAAGATGTTCAACAGAAATTGTGGCCCTTGCCTGTCCGATTTATGTATGGAGTAGGCAAACAGACAGCTAAAAAATTACAAGTTATGGGAATCAATACAATTGGGGATTTGGCACTTTTCAGCCAGAATATTTTAATAAAGAAGTTCGGGAAAAGCGGTATTGAAATGTACGCTCATGCAAATGGAATTGATGATTCTGGTGTAATACCTAAAAATAATGATGATATGAAATCGATTGGGCGTTCTTTAACCCTTGCTGAAGACATATCCGATATTGAAAAAGCAAAAATTATATTAATGCAGCTGGCAGATGAAGTTGGAATGCTTGCCCGAAAGCATGAAAAGAAGGGGAGGACGGTTCAAATAACACTTAAATATGCAGATTTTAAGACTATAACACGACAGAAAACAATAAGTCCAACTTATTTAACAAAAGAGATATATTCTACCGGGATAAATTTGCTTGAACATAATTGGAATATTCATAAACCTGTGCGTTTAATTGGAATAAGCCTTTGTGATTTTGAAGAAAACATTGACCTGAAGCAAATATCCATAATGGATTTGGTAGCTGAGTCAGCAGTAGCGCCAACTTCCAATTACAAGAATGGCATTTGCATGAATAATAAAGAAGAGAGATTGGGGGAAAAAGAAAGATTGTGGAAAAAAGAAATGTTGGAAAAAGAAGAAAGATTGGAGAAAACCATTGATATACTTAAACAAAAACATGGTTATTCAAAGATTACAAGAGCTGTCTTAATTGAAAAGAAAGAGAAAAAATGATATTCATATGAGGATGATTCTCACTATAATTCCTGAATTGACTTAAAATTACAGCATCATGAAAAAACGGAACAATTCATGCTTTGGTAGGTGAAAATGGGGCTGGAAAGTTATGCGTAAGCAGGCTCAGGAGATGATCAACAACCTGGGAATGGATATTGATGTAGATGAGCTTGTTCAATGAACTCAATGAAAACCGTCCTTGATAACTCATCGTCTTTTACTCTGCGCCTGGCATAGAACTAACAAAGTTGCCTTTATTTGAACCATGTAGAGGTAAAGATTTTTCTGTAAACATCTCTTCTATTAGAACGGGTGATATTTTTTTAAATTTATCTGCGGCAGCCAGGTTGAAGATTGATTCTCTTTTATGGCGCATTGCCAGCACACATGCAATCCAGGAGTTTACCCACCCGGATTCGACACACCATGCTCCCCATCCGATGTCGGCAGAGCTGCCCCAGTATTCCCACTTTTTAAAATCAAAACTGCGCATCCATGCTCCATCCAGATATTTGTGGTATTCAGATTTAACTTGTATTCTGCAAAGAAATTCTGCCAGCCTATCTTCAGCTTCTTTAAATAACTTATCTCCGGTTGCAATTGCTGCTTCATGCAATCCTAAAAATGCCCAGTTTGTCGTATAAAGCAGGTCGGTAGCAGGGTCGCCATTATTTTGTATGAGGGAAGCCTCTGTTGTGCCATAATTATCATTGGATTGAGGCGGAGGATACTTACCGTTTTTCAGTTCTCCAAACATATCTTGAATAGCCCCGCTCTCATCCATATATTTCAATAAATCTCCTGCTGCTCTATATAGCCATTCTCTATATTCCTGCGTGTCTTCCACTCTTACAAGGAATGCCAGGGGTAATATTATTCTGGATATTTCAGCTGTCAGACTATTTGTCCAGTACCACTTTTCAGGGTATACTTCCATGCACATTCTTAATGCATTTTTAGATATATCTAGGAACTGATTATATCCAGTAAGAGAATATGCCCAAATATAAGCTGCCCAGAGATATGCCTGATAATGAGGGGAGTATGATGTATATTCATCGTCATTCATATAGAAAGACCAGCTTCTGTCCTTTGGCAAGAAAGAACTGTACTCAAGTCTATTATAACGAAAACCCAGTTTATTGGTTGTTCTTAGATTTGCCAAAAGACATTTCAGAACTCTTTCATCCCATCTGTCTGTATCTATGATGCTTCTTGCAAGTAATGTAGCCATTATTACTCTTGCATTATCATCACCATAAAATACAGGACCATTTTCGTACCAGTTATTTAACCCATACATTGGACTATTGGGGTCACCTTGGAAAAACACAGGAGACCATACATAATCCAGGATTTCCTTACTTAGATACTTTTTATCAGGGTCTTTGTTTAAATGCCAATCAAGAGCCAAAACCATTGCCGATTCAGAGACACAGTCACTTCTTGTAACATTCCTTATCATTTGCCTTCCCATGTGATCTATACCCGACTCAAAACCTTCTATAGCACCTTTTTTCGGGTCAACACTATATACTGCATGATTTCTGAACCAGCTAAAGGAACGTTGCAATGCCGAGATTTCAAGATCTGCGGGTGCAACATCATTCTTCTTATAAGTAGGACCAACTCCGGGTTCCCATTTTAGATTAAAAGTATATTCCCCTCTGGAAATCCATCCGAGAAGGTATTCCCATAAGTTTTTCCAGTAAACATAGGGGGCATATCTTGCAGTAATAAAATTACTGAGACAACTTGAGCTGACCAAAATATTTTCATTTTCCTTCATTTGAAAAAGTATGGGGAATACTTTCTCCGGGAGCCCGTAAACTATTTTGCTGTATCCTGCAGCTTTAGCCATACACAGGTGTGGTTCCACACCTGTAACAGGAAGATACCAGCAACCATTCAGCATCATTATTGTATCCTTTTCGAGTTTGCTTTTAAAAAAGTCTGAAGAGACCACAAGCCTTTCATATTTAGTGCGGCTGGGTTCACCCAAATTTAAACCTTCCAGGCTTAAAGGATATTCTATATATAACCTTAAGTTTTTGGCTTCAGCCATGTTTAATATGTTTTGTCCAATTTCTACTGTTTGTCTTGGGTAATAGTCTGCTAGAATCAATATTCCTGTTTCATTCTCAGCTTCTTTAATCAGGTTTTCTAAGTTGGTATCTCTCTTAAATTCATACTCTGAATCCTTTAGGGCAGTATATAGATCATTATTTGGATTGCAGCAGAATACAATATTTCCTGGATATAACGGCACAGTAATCACTCCTTATTTTTTACTTTATATAGTGCATCCCAGTTAGCTCCTCCGTCAGTATAGTTTTTTTCTTTACTTCCGGGCCCCCAATGGTAGAATGATGCAAAACAACTTAAACCAATTCTTCCGTTTATAAATAGCTGTGTTAGAGCCCAATAGCCTCCATGGTTTTCACCTGTAACGAATTCAGGATCGATAACCTTATCTTTATACATCCTGTTAATTAGTTTTAATGCTTCTTTTATTTCGGGCTGAATAAGTCCTGGAACCACTTTCCCATCTTTTTCATGCCAGAATATGCTTTGAGGGAAATATCCGAAAGCTGAATAGATTAAGTCAAGACCGGACATGGAGCACCCATATGTATCGTATTTACTGTTTTTATCCGGATGATTCTTGGTAAATTTGTACAAGGCGGTTTCAACTTCTTCAAGACTAGAAGGAGCTATTGTCATACCGATATTTTCCAGCCAATCTCCCCTCCAGGCTATGGGCTGCCTATATGGATTCCAAAAGTTTACTCCTGCAAGTCCATATAATTTGCCATCAAGCTTATTCTCTTCCCAGTGAATTCAATTGCACCGTATTACTGTGTAATGATAAATGTACGGTACAACCCCAAAACTATATAAACTAAAGACGATTATTTGACTAATAACCGCACACAATAACTACACGCAATATCCGTACGCAATATCTGCGTATAATATCTGTGCATAATAACCTATATAGTTACTCGCATCATGACTTCCCAAATTACTATACCATTACTGTCCATCACTAATTATTATTATGATTATTATCATGAATAACCTGGTCAATAATAATTGCAAGGGAAAGGATGAAGGCATAGTCCTCATTATCTGCAATATCCACCCCATAAGTATCGCTCCAGGAGAACCACTTTTTAGAGACCTGTGCTACAGGTATGCCGGATTTTAATATTGAAAACTCCATGCTCCAGAAATTACCTTCAATTGTGAAGTTGCCTAAAGTACTTGAAATATTGAATCTGGGCCTAAAAAATGTAAATTCCTTTTTTACAGTTGCTACCGGCTGCCCAGAATGATATATAGTATATTCAGGTAGAAAGCGGAATAGTTTCTGCTCAATATAAAAGAGTTCGATACCATCCATGGTATACATTCTTAGCTTATCACCCAGGGCAAAAACCTTTCCTTTTACCCTAAAATGCTCATTACCATATTCATCTTTTATGGTAAAATCATCGCCAAAAGTCCATATTTTCTGTTTTATTAAAAAACGCATAAAACTGCATCCTCCCAGAGTTAAAAAATATTTAGTGAGGGGTTCAATAATTCCATTATAAGGGATATGGGATGTGGCGTCAATTGAAAAATGGTATTGGGGTGCATTTTCTTCCTATGATACAAAATATGGCAGCAAACGATTTTCCGAGTAT
>DAOSDD010000288.1:0-5036 GCA_035362115.1 Clostridiales bacterium
AATCAAACGCTCTGTTTCAAGAATTTTCATAATCTTCAGCTCCATTCCTATCATTACTTGACTCATATATGATGTTGAACACTCATGCATTTCTCTAAAATGCAAAAACCCCACAGAATCACTTTTATGTGACTCCGTGGGGTAAATTATCCACGTGTAAGGCTTCTATACCCCCATGCAGCTCAAGCGTAAGCTCTTATGCATGCTCACCTTTTACAGTATTTTTGCATATCTTTTCCATCTTGTCAATAGGTTTTTTTCGAGTTTCCCCATTTTTTCTTAATTCGCTTAAAATTAAGTTTTTAAAGATAAAAACCTAAGAAATTATCCATAGAGCTACTGACCTTTTGAATGCTAATCCACAGATTGGAAGTGAAGATATTTAGCTAATTATGTAATATATTTGTTCCCAAAAATAAGAAAGACAATAGGAGATATTTGGCTCACAGATATTTTTGTTGTATATATAAATTAATACGATTATGGTAAAAGAGAAACTGGCAGATGACTTGCAAAAAGTGACTGAAGCAACTGCATACCCTATGACCCCAACTGCTTCTGATCATATATTTCAAAATAAAACAAGGGGATTGCTCGAAGAAAATAGTAATGATGTGTATTTTCGTAATTTAACATATCCAATACACACATATGACAACTATGGCAACTTAATACCTCTTCCTTTAAATCCTACTCCAGGTACTTATGAGTACAACCTTAAATGTGATATAGTTGAAGCTCACCTTAATGATGTATCTATGTATGTAGAAAAACTATATGATGTAACCAGTCCCGATATTGTATATTTATGTTCTTCTTATCATCAGTTTTCATTACTTATTTGACACTACCTTTTATTTTATAAATTATCTTCATCTTTAATGCAATCCTGCACATGCCTTAAAAATCTTCTTTATAGACTATAAACCTCTTTTTGCACATAATCTAACTATACTATACTTTTGCATAAATACTGAACATTGACAAATAAAGAAAATGGCTGTTAACAGCCTAAACAAAGAATAGCATCCTTGAGGGTAGTATTTTCCGCTACTTCCGCCTCTAAAGCGGTATTGGAGAAAACAATTTTTCCCATGGAAAACCTTCTCAGGCAAGGACATAATCTTTTAAAGCCCAAATCATAAGTCCAAGGGGTATCCCCTCCATATTAACGCCCGGCACTCGTGACGGTTTTTAGCCCTAGATAGCTCCTATCTTAGGCTGAAAGCTGTGAGCACGCAACTTCGTACTCATACTCCAGAGATCTACTTCATGTTCTGCCCTTTATGTGGGTGCTTTGTTCTCTGTAGCCACACATCCCATAACTCGGAGGGCAACAAGACGTCACTCCCTTAATAAAATTCCCTAATATTCACTACACATTATTTAATGGTAGTGAGCCAAATTAACTTCGCATTATGCTTATTTGGTTTTGCTAGGAGCTATAGACAAAAGTAAAATCTAAGCAAATCTGACCACAATATATAGTATTGGATAAGGCAACGAACACAACATATGCCGGATTATTATGCAATATTGAGACTTTTGTCCAAGGCTCCTAGGAGCCTGCTCGGAAACTCATCCTAAATTTTTACATGCTAGCTCCAAACTTGCATGAATGCTGGATTTAGCATATAATTCCATATCGTTTGTAAAAATATAACAACCTTTTATTTAATGCGGAGTTAAGTCATGTTTGTTAATTATTGGGAGCACTTTTCGAGTAGGCTCCTAGGTTAATGGTTGGTAGAATATTTTAACCGGAAATTTTGGCTGTATACGTGATTGTTTTTCTTCTTCAGCTACCTTAAGATATACTCCAATGGTTTCCTTTACACATTATCATTTTTGTTTTTTCTTGCCTTCAGAAATTATGCACTAACTATAGCCTATTGTCTTGATAGCCAGCCAAGTTTCCAAACCCCATGTTTAGTTTTTTCAAATCTCCAAAACCCATCATTTTGAATAACAACATAAGCCTTGCCTTCACTGACAATTATTTCAATAACTTTCCCATTATACTGTCTATATTTCTCTAAAAGTAATTTTTCATTTTCTTTTGTAATTTCATCATTTCTCACTGTTTCCAGAAAGTCATCTCGATTAATCTCCGATGGAAAAATAATTAGGTTTACTCTTACGTCAAAATCTTCTTCTTCGATAGTTTTATTACGTAATCTTAGTATATCCAAAGGTCGCAAACCTTTAAGCAATTCATCATTAAGAGTTTCTTTATATTTATCGTATATTGGCAGCAGATCATCATTTATTAGCAAACTGGGATTGGATAATTCCCTTTTTTCAAGATACTCTTTTGCATCTCCGGGAATATATATTTCTTCTTCAATATACCGGAGCATATCTTTTTCACTTATTTCATTAATTTGCTCAGTTGTTGCTTTTTGATATAGCTCCATAGCCGCTGCGGTGTATTTATCCCCATAACGCTCCAACATTTCAGGGGTATTATAGTCAAACATTATCGCATCTGTATTGGTTATACAAATTCTTTCCCATGTATCCTCTTCAATATTATGTGCCAATACCAAATAAGGTTGACCAGTGCTCCCCCATTCTGTAATCCAGGTTTCTCCTTCCATATCCTCCATTATCATACCTCCGGCAAGTACAACATTATTCGGATTATCAGGGCGTAAACGATATTCCAGCAACCACATCTGGATATCGGTAACAAGACTTGCAGTGCCTGTGTTCATTTTTGTAAGGTTAATGATTTTTGCTCCGTCAATGGTATAAGTTCTGCTACCGGATGGAGGATTTTTACCGATATTGTTGTAATGGTCTATTTGTTTTGTAACAAATTCCAATGCGTAATCCAAAACAGCTTCAGGAATATGTCCCCTTGGCTTTATACTAACAGCTATACCAAAATCCTTTATCTTGTTAATATCATGGGTTTCTTTTTCAATACGCTGATGGGATACAAATAGGAAACCATCATCACATTTTTTTAGTGTTAACGTTACAAATTCATTATATAAACGAATGATATCCCCTTGAGTTTCACCATGGGTACAGTAAAAAGTACCGGCCGCAAAATCACTGGTAAAGTTATAGTAGGCATCATATTCTTTTAGATATATGAGACTTTCAGTCTCTATACTTTTTAAATCGTCTAGGGTAATTCCCATATTCTTTTGTAATGTCCTGTTTATAGTCTCTGTAGGAAACTTATGGATGGGAACAGGCATACGTTCCATAGTCATATCTGCACCAAAAGGCCAGTTTTCCGTCGCCATAAGTGCCCTAAATTCGGCTTTATCCGTAACATCCTCTTCTGATGGGAAATAACGCAGGAATAAAGCAAGATCAATATCCTCAGGCCTGTCGTAATAGGATTTAAAAAAATGGCTAAATGGATTGATGATAACATTATCTTGTTCATCAAAGCTAATCGTTTCAAAGACTTTGTTGTATTGCTGAATCTCCTTATCTGTAAGAGGAACAATTTTATCTTTTTTACCCTTCGCCCCGGTAAAGGTACAGCCTACGGCAATCGCTGCGATTAGTAGTACGGCAATTAGAGTATAAATAGCCATTTTCGGTTTTTTTGCTATTAATGTTATGCGTTCTTTAATACTCTTTTTACTTCCGGTCATAGTGGTGGCCGCCACTAACAGCGTATTCGCACTGCGTTTCGCACAAGTAAGTCCAATGAGTGTACGTCCATATTCCGTGCGGTCGACTTCTCCTATGCGTTTGATCGTGGCTTCATCGCAGGATAGTTCTGCGTCTTGTATAGAATATATAGCAGCCACCCACACCAGTGGATTATACCAGTGCAGAGCGAGGCACATGCACCGAAGCAGCGACCAGATGTGATCTTTATGTTGCCAGTGTGTCGTTTCATGCTCCAATACATAACGCAACACTATTTCATTGCCCAATACCTCCGAGGTAACGTAGATTGCCGGGCGCAACAGTCCATACATGCAGGGTGTTGGTACAGAATCGGTGTTATAAATTGTAAGGGGATATCCATCTATATCAGCTTTGATCCTTGATTTTTTTAATCTACAGAAAAATACAACATTGGATATCAGAAAGGACATACCAAAAATAACAATACCGGCAAGCCAAATTGTTTTCGCAACAAATATCCAGCTGAATTTCTTATCCAATGTACCCGGATTTGGATTTGTATTTAGATTTGGATTCATATTATATGTATCATTTTGACTCGAATCGAGAGTGCTGCTATTATATTCATTAGTTGCAGAGAATGCTGTCTGCACATTGCTTATATACCCCAATGATTCACCGGTACTCCCTACAGTTTGGTTACCTGACGGAAACATATTCATTATACTTATGGCGCTTCCCCCAAAATTGATTGGTATAAGCAAGCGTAAAAGTACCGGAATCCATAAAGCATACCGCAATCGTGAACTAATTTTACCTTTGAGTACATATCGCAGTGCTAAAACTATCAAAATTAGCAAAGAGGAATTTATAACCCAGCCCTTCATTTTTCTCCCTCCCCTGCTTTACGCAAGATTTCATATAGCTCATTTATTTCAGCTTCAGTAAGGGTTTGTTTTTTTGTAATTGTGCTTAACATTACACTAATACTGCCGTTATAAACACGGCTTAGGAAATCCTCTGTCTCATTCATAACAGCATCTTCCCGTTTTACTAAAGGGGAATAGGACTTAAGCCCATCAATTATTTCACATTTTATGATGCCCTTGTTAGTCATCCTCCGCAGTAGTGTTAATGTTGTACTGCGAGACCATCCAACATGCTTACTAAGGTATTCACTAGCTTCACGTCCTGTGCATGGTGCAGATTTCCATAGACATTCCATAACATTCCACTCTGTAGGTGTTAAGTTAATATTTTGATTAGCCATAGTATTTCGCCCCTCCTGTTTACATTGTAACATTATTATATTTTATAATATTTACATTGTCAACAGTAATTACTGTTTAAGCGCATTTTCCATAGGCGTAAACCCGTCTTTGGAAAAATTCTCTGCCGTAGTATAAGAGGAAGACCTCCATTGAGTTTTTTCT
>DAOSDD010000289.1:0-5021 GCA_035362115.1 Clostridiales bacterium
ATATATTTCTTGGTTTTATCGAAACATTTATCCGTAGCCGCCTTTTTTCATCAGTTACCCTGCAGTGGCTATCATTTTCATTAAGAATTCCTCCGTTTCTTATCACTATAAGCTTGCAATATGTGTCAAATATTTTTTCATTTCCAAAGTTTATTGAAACCTTTTCACGTACTCCCTTTTTCTTAACTACAAACTCGTTATATTTTGTGCCATCTATATCTGTAATTTCCTCATTTTCAATATACTGTTGAAGCTCCCCATAACCGAACATAAAGTCCAGTACCTTTTTAATCAGTTCATCCCTAAAAATTCCATAATGGTATTTATTTTCATCAATGTCTTTGATTATAGCGGTTTCCAGCACTTGCCTGTCAACCACACCATTTGCAACATCAGCTACAAGTTCAGGAGAATCCTTTAGGATATTAAAAGTAATATTAGATACAATTGTAATCAAATCACTCCTGTCCTTTTCAAACAAAAGGCTTTCCCCGCTATCAAGCAATGTTTTATGCAAAGTAGCTATAATAGGCAAATTTTCACCTCCTTAAAACCTTTGCTTTTCTTTGTTTTGAGAAGCTTTTGTATATCTTACGGCATATGGTGTTAATTACCCCTCTATTTTTATTATAAGTTCCCTCATGCAGTATTTTTAATTTTTGAATTATAGATATATAATCCTTTATTATATCCTGATCCATCTTCCTTGCATAAGGTATTTTTAAGTTTCTGTATTTTGCTCTTCTAGGACAATATCCTACTTTCCCAAGATAATTATGTTGTACAATTTCTTCAATAGTACCTTTATCCAAATTCCATGATGGACAATAGTCAAAGGCTACGAATTTCGTTTTATCCATAGGGATTTGCTGCTTTTCTTTTAAAAATGCAATATAATTGTTGAATTCCCTAAACTTATCGATATCAGCACGTATGGGAATTATATTCAAATCGGATTTTATAAGACATAAAATAGTGAACGAATCGTAAATTGACTTATTAACAGCTAATATTAAAATATCGAAAATTTGACTTGATTTCTCAATAAGCTTTATAAGACCTTCATTATTGTAATATTCGTAGTTTTCAAGCCGGTAATTTCCGGTTAGAATATATAAATTCTTAAGGTCCTTACGTTTTATACATGCTCTAAGAAGGTCCTCCCTGGTAAAGTAACCTTTTTCTATGGAGTTCAGCACAATGTTTATACCTGATTCATTTAATATCCCTTCTCCTACCAACCCTTCAGAATGTTTTTTTATATTCAGAAACAAATCTACACTGGGAGATAATAAGTCCAAATCAACCAACAGTATGTTTAATTGTGTCATTTTCGATGCAATATATGCCAGCTCACATGCAAATTCGGTATTGCCCCATATTGTCAGAATAAGTTTTCCGATATGCAAAGTATCATCCGTTATAACAATATCAATTACATTTGATGTTTTCTCCCAACCTTCAATATCTTTTTTTAATTCATGTGCAGATTGGTATCTTTCTTCAGAATTATATCTGGTACACTTATAGATTATTTGCATCATCCGGTGAGATACATTTCCGTTATAACACTCTGGGAGCTTTAGCCCAAAAGGAAACCGGCCAGGCTCTTCACCTGTAAGCAAATGAAAAAGAGTTACCCCGAAGTTGTATATATCCGTAGTTACATTTGACTGACCTCTCCCGTATTGTTCAGGAGCAGCATAACCTCTTGTACCTATGTAAACTGTATCGTTTTTTACATCCTCTTTATATTCCCTTGCTATACCAAAGTCTACTAATTTTATATCTCCCCATGGTGTAAGAATAATATTTGAAGGCTTCATGTCTCTATAAATAATTGGGTTAGGTTTAAAGGAATGAAGGTATATCAAAACATCACAAATCTGTTTAGCCCATTCAATTACCTTAGTCTCTGTAAATTTACCTGATTTTTCTATCTCTTTATCCAGAGAGGTTCCTTCAATAAAATCCTGAACAATATATATATTGTCTTCATTTTCGATAATATCTATAATCCTTGGGAGTGCAGGGTGGTTGAGTTTCTTTAATATATTTGACTCAACAGGCAGTTCTTTAGTCACATCAACATTTTTTGATATTTTTTTTACAGCCCAAAAGGTACCAAGATTAATATTTTCTGCAAGAAATACAGTGCTCATGCCTCCTCTTCCCAATATTTTAACAAGCCTGTATCTTCCTCCAAGAAGCTCTTTTACTCCAAAATTTTTATCAGCCATTTTTTCCGTGTTTTTCATATCGCCTTGGCAGGAAACTAATATACCTTTAGGAGATACATTTGCATACCCCGCTATACTTTTGGGGGATGTATTTATATACCCCGCCCTGCCTTTTTCACCACCTAGTCAAAATTACTGGTAATTTGTATCTGTACCATCCTCTTTATCATGTTATATTTTGTACTATGCCATATAATTTATCATATATGTATGTTATTTCCAATTATACATAATATAACATTATTTGTCAACATATATTATAATGTTTATATGAAATATTTGCCTTTTTATTTTTTTTTATTTTTTCTTGTCGATATAGTAAGATGGGGAATTGAAAGGATGAGATATATAGGCTGATAATGCCTTCTTACCTTGAACAATATTTTTAATTTCCTTCTTGCTTTTCTTCATTAGTTTTTGCATCATCTCATTGTTTTGCTTTTCTATTAGGCTTATTTCTGCAACGATCTCAAGTATTTTTGAAGTTGCTTCCTTAAGATCCTTTTTCCCATGAATATTCTTATTGTTCAGCTGTTCCATACTTTTAATATCCAGTCTGGTCTTTAGCTCCAGGAAAAGAGCATTAAACCGTTCATCCAACGGTTCAATACAATTAATTACAGTTTGTTTTCCATGTATAAGTTTTTCAAGTGTTTCAAACTCTTCATCAGTTATGGCATATGTTTGAGATCTGGATAAATCCAATATTTCCTTTAATAAGTCATATTTTTTCTTCAATATTTCTACCATACTTTTTAGATATTCCTCAGAAGTCATATAACCACCTCTTTTGAAATTCTAACTCTACTACCCAACTTTGTCAACCGGCTCAAACACCTGTTTCAGCTTCCCTTATGTTGTTTTGCTGTTTTGCTGCCTTCATTGCCTGCATCCAGGTATCCCTAAGTTCTTTTGCAAAGCCAAGTACCTCTTCAAGGATATTTTTATCTTTCTTTATATTGGCTTCCATAAGCTGCCGGTATATATAATCATATAAAAGCATAAATCTTTTGGATATCTCATATTTCATATCCAGGGTTAACTGAAGCTCACATATAATTTCTTGAGCTTTTATTATACTACTATTTGCCTTCTCAATATGGTTTTCATCAATCGCAGCCTGTGCCTGCATAATGAATTTCACAATCCCGTTATAGAGCATTAATGTAAGTTCTTCAGGAGTTGATGTAAAAACAGTATTCTCTCTATATTGGTTATATCCCTTACTATATGAATTATTTAAAGCCATAATGTTAGCCTCCCATAAATAAAGTCTGCTATATGCTGCTGCACTCCGCTGTTGATACAGTCTGCACAACTTTATCCCCTGATTGATATCTTTACTGGTTATATTGAGATAATTGTGCCATCAACCAATTACTCTGTGTATTCATTTGCCCAATAATACGTTCCATTACTGCAAATTTTTGAAAATACCTGTTCTCCTTTTCAATAAGTTTGTCATATAAAGTATCTATTTTTAAATTGTACATTTCTATTTCATTAAAAATAATATTTGAAAATTCCGAAGCATCTTCTTCTATACCCGCCTTCTCCAATAAGATACCCTTTTTACCGTTTGAGTCCCTTATTGCAGTAATATTATCTTCAATGATATCAAAAATCCTTTGGGCAAGCCCGGATTCCTCGTATCTTACAGTCCGCTGTTGAGTATTAAGAGTTCGATTGTATGAAGTATGAGTTTCAGATTTTTTATTGAAAAGATCCATAACTGCATCAGGGTTATTTATAATAGCCTCTTTGAGCTTTGATTCATCAATTTTCAATTTCCCTTTTTCATGATATAATCCTGTAGTTATCCCTATGCTCGTAAGATTAATATCCACTCCGCTAATTTTATCAAATAATGCTCTTCTCATATTGAACACGATATTTTCAAGGAGGCTGTCATTTTGAATTAACCCTGTTTTTGCCCGTTCCTCCCACTTCTCAACATCCTTTTCACCCATAGCATCCTTTTGCTGCTGTGTTAATGGTTGATAGTTTCTATCATATTTTTCAGCCAGCTTTCCATTTATTTTATCAATTAGTTCATTATACTTATCTACAAAACTGTTAATGCTATTATATATACCATCCACATCGGGTTTTACCGTAATTTTCTGAGTTTCGGTACTTACCTTGTGTAATGTATAATTTATACCATTAACAGTAAAGTTATTGCTGTTTCTTGTTATAATATGGCCATCTATGATAACCTGTGCATCTTTGCCGCTTTTAGTAACAGGTGAAGCTGCACTTATTCCTGATACACCATCAAAAAAGTTGCCGCCCCCCTGACTTATTTTTATAGTTTCACCTGCTCCCGTCTGCTTGGCAGTTATTCTGAATTTATCTAACGCTTCATCATATATAATGCTGACATTTGAACCCTTATCACTATCTATTGTATTTATCATATTTAATAAAGTGGTTGTTTTTGAAAAAGTAAACTCTTTATCATTAATAAAAAATCTCAAATTGCCATTGTCATCAAAAGTCAGTTGTTGAGCAAACCTAGAAGAGAGAGTCTCCAAGGTTTGATTGGTGTTAAGCCTGTTGCTTGAGCCTGAATCAATTTTCAAATGAGACAACCCATCGTTGGTATCCCCATTTGTCAAGGTAATTCTGCTTGCTCCCCCTATTGTATCAAAAGCTAATTCTGCAAAAGATTCTCCATCAATTTCTTTAATAACTCCTTCAACAATTACTTTACCAACTCCAAAAGCTGCATCAATCTTATTTTGTAAATCCTCTGCCACATTAGCAATCGTACTTTCT
>DAOSDD010000290.1:0-5011 GCA_035362115.1 Clostridiales bacterium
GCTGCAGAAATTGCTGAGAGAATGCGTAATTCTATACAGAACAAAACTTTTATATATGAAGGGAAGCGTTTTAGAATAACTGCAAGTTTTGGTATTTGTACTTTTAGTGGGAATGCATGTATAACCATAGAAGACTTTATTGAAAGTGCAGATAAAAAACTTTATGATGCAAAGAAAGAAGGGCGGAACAGGGTTAAATTCTGAGCAGGTGCCGACACCAAAATATATCGGCACCTATTTATATCGCACTAATATCTATCAGGCACCCTTATTCCATGTATCATTCCATGTATCATCCATATTAATTGGCTCGAGCATGGGAAATTCATAGACATCAAGAGGTGTGTCCTGAAGTATGCTGATTGATGCTTCATAGTTCCTTGCAAGATCAACACCTTTTTCACGAAGCAAATGTTCCAAAGTTTGATTTTCCCATTCCACCCATGCGGCGTAGCGTGAACGTTCTTCAATATAAGGCTTAAATGCACCCTGTATATCAGCTCTGCCAATAACATCGTTGCATATGAAAAAATTGCATACAATTGTCCTGAAACGTGGTGGTAGAGTGCAGCCGGAACCTTTCTTTACAAAAGGACATGCTCTGAAAAATATAGTACAGTCCTCAACAGGTTTATCTTCAAAAAAGTTATCACTTAGCCATTTATCATATCCTTCCTTATCAAAGAATCCTTTTGCATGGATATAATAATTGTTAATGACAGTTCCTGGTTGGTTTTTTATATGTTCTAACGTTTGTATTCCGTCCAGGGTTCTTATCATTCTTTGTATATCTAAAAGAGTAAACTTGGGGAAATACCAGCAGCATCCTCTATTACTTATATTACACAGACTTTTTCCCATAATGCTTGTACAATTATTGCAATAAGTACAAGCAAAACGGGGCACATCCTGATCAAAATCCACATATATACTGCCCATCTATTTTTTCTCCTTCTTGAATAATGAAAGCAAATGTCAGTTATAAAAATCATCAATATTATAAATTATATCTTTTGATATTATTATTTAGCAAACTCCATATTTTTTATTATTGAACTATTTTACTTTAAATAACAAAACTATGGTTATGGGAATTTCTATAGCTTAGGCTTGCGTTATGTTTTTGAAATTAAAAAGGTGTAATATTGCATCTAAATCTATTGCAGTACAGGTTTATTTGTTGTAACTGATCGCTGCTATATGTTATAATTTGTATAAAATATATTCAATAATTGGAGGTATCAATTGATATGAAACTGTTAATAATAGGGGCTGGTTCCAGAGGCAGGGTATATGCCAATTATGCAAAACAATACGGTGCAGGAATTGTTGCAGTAGCAGACCCTAATGAAGAACGTTTGAAAATGTTTGCAGAGAGATACAGTATTCCTGCAGATGGACTATATAAATCATGGGAAGAAGCTTTAAAGGGTGATAAATATGCTGATGCAGTGATTATTTCAACACCTGATAAGGTTCATTATGGACCTGCAATGGCCGCCCTTGAAAAAGGCTATCATATATTGCTTGAGAAGCCCATGTCGCCAAATGAACAAGAGTGCAGAGATATGGTTAACAAGGCTGAAGAAAAAGGCCTGCTGCTTATGGTCTGCCATGTACTGCGCTATTCACCCTTCTTCGAAAAACTCAAGGAAGTACTTGAAAGTGGAAGAATTGGTCAAATAATAAACTTTCAGCTTACTGAAAATGTGGTTTACTGGCACTTTGCTCATTCTTTTGTGAGAGGCATATTCAGAAACGAAACTGTATCAAGTCCATGGATATTAGCAAAATCCTGCCACGATCTGGATATAATTACATACCTAATGGGACGCAAGTGTAAATCTGTAACTTCTAAAGGAAATCTTATGTATTTTAAAAAGGAAAATGCACCTGAGGGTGCGACAGATTATTGTCTTGGCGGGTGCCCTCATGAGAAAACCTGTCCCTATTTTGCACCGGCTCTTTACCTGAAGCAGATAACCAATGTAACATGGCCATCCGATGTTATATCCGTTGATACATCCGTTGCAGCACGATATGAAGCTCTAAAGACAGGACCCTATGGAAGATGTGTGTACAAATGTGATAATGATGTTGTGGACCATCAGAGTGCAATATTCGAAATGGATGATGGTTCTACTGCAACATTTAATATGATAGGGGTATCAAGTGAAAATACAAGAACTATGAGAATATTTGGAACTAAAGGTGATATCAGAGGGCATCTCGAGAAAGGACAAATTGAAGTTTGCAATTTTCTCACAGGAAAGAAGGAACTTATTGATATTGATTACACTACTATAGTATCCGGTCATGGCGGTGGTGATGCAAGGCTTCTTAAAGATTTCTTAGATGCCATATCCGGAAAACCTGCAGAGCAGAAAACATCGGCCCGGATTTCCATTCAAAGCCACTTAATGGCCTTTGCTGCAGAAAAGTCAAGAAAAGAAGGTGTAGCAGTAAATATAGAGTATTAGAAACTTAGAAACAGTGGAGTATTGACAGGGATTACTATAAGACATATAATATGATTAGCTATATTAGCTAATATAGCTAATCATATTATATAAACGGGGTGTAACTATGATCGTAAACTCAACAGAATTCCAGAATAATTTCGGAAAGTATCTTATGCTTGTTGCAAAAGAGGATGTAATTATTACAAAAAATGGACGGGAAGCAGCTAAATTAACCACAGTGGACTATAGTCCCGGAAGAGTAAATTATATGGATGGAGCAGTATGTGAGGAAACAGCCGGATACCTTTTTAACAACAGAAAAGCAACTTATGAAGAATTTCTTGAGCTTTCAAAGGATAGCCAGTACAGGTATGAATATATTGATGGTGAAATATATCTGCTGGCATCACCAAGAACATCACACCAGTTAGCTATGACTGAGATATTGAGAGTTTTTATTACATGGTTTGAAGGGAAAAAATGTATTCCTATTGCAGCACCATATGATCTAACACTTTGGAGAGATGACGACAGAATCGAAACAGACACCCAATCAAATAGCGAATCCAACAATGTATCACGTAGCGAGTCAGCTAACGAATCAAATATTAAACCGGATATCAAACCGAATATTGTACAGCCTGATATTATGATTATATGTGATCTGGAAGAAAAACTAAATGAAAATGATTATTATATGGGTGTTCCTTCCCTTGTAGTTGAGATAGTATCTGAGAGTACGCGAAGAAGGGATTACGTAAAAAAACTTGATGTATATATGTCTTGCGGCGTTCAGGAATATTGGATAGTTAATCCCCTAAATAAGAGTATTACAATTTATTGTTTTAAAGATAGAAATATTAGCGATACAGCCACTTTCAAAAATGGTGAAATAGCTGAATCATATATTTTTGATGGGCTGGGTGTGGAGCTTGTCAGAGTTTTCAGATAGCCCCTGGTAAATATTTCTTCACTTTTAGTACATGCACACTTATTTTGATTTGTTATTGAATTTCATCATGAAATACTATATAATAAACAGGTAAATGTATAACAGGATATAACATGTTATATATTTACCTATTTTATACATAACATTACAGAATTTTAGCAATACATAAATGTAACATTATTACACCTTAGGAAGGTATAAACTTAAGCGGAACCTTTATTAAGGGGGAGCGGAATGAAAAAAATTATAGCTTTTTTTTATTCAAAATCAATGTTTGTGCAGCTTATGTCAAGTTTTTTACTTGTAATACTTGTTGTGTCCTCTTTTCAGTTAATAACAAACAGTATTTACAGGTATCAGTTTGAACAAGAATTAATCAATAATACATATAAAAGATTTGATTATATTACTTCAAAAACTAATCAGGAGTTTGAAAGCATTATTCTAGGGGTTCTTGTTAACCTTAATCAGGAATTTGGCAACAGCTTAAGATCAGGAAATATTTCAACTATAGAAGTAGATAAAATAAAGAAAAAAATGCTTGATTATGTTGCTCAAAATAACTTAATTGAGAACATCATTATTATTAATAGCAAAGACAACACCGTTTTGGATTATAACGGGAAATACAATAAAGATATATACTTTAACAAAAATATGTCAAATGAGAATTATGGTTGGAAGTATTGGCTAAATCAGTTGGGAGAAGATTATATGTTCAAGATACTTCCTGTGGACAACTTTACCGAGTTTTCTAATTTCGGATGGGTGGATGACAAGACAAAAGCTTTGATTCCAATAATATACAAAGAGAAGAAAGGAAGCAATTTTTGTATTATTGCATTCATAGATGCTGTTAAATTTGAAAGAAAAATTGAGCCTGATTTTCTCAATGGATTTTCTATTTATAGCCTTAGTGATGGAAAAACAATATATCCGGCAACAGATAAAAATAATATAAATATCGAAGTTATAAAGAAAGACTTAAAAAGTCCGGATGGGATTTTGAATAAAAAGGAAGGGCTTTCTTTCGTAAAGAAGGTAAATTTTACATCCCTGGCATTTTATAAATATTCACCAAATGAAATGTTAAGAGAATATATGAATAAGACTAATACACTATTTAATATCATAATAATTATTTCAATCGCACTGGGTATCATCCTTTCTGTTCTAATTATAAAAAGCTTTAATAATCCGGTAAAGCAGATTATGGAATTAATAAAGCAATCAAACAATATGTCTGCTATACCTAATATTACCAATATGTCAGTTAGGTCTGGTGAAAACATGGACATTATAAACCTTAGAAATATCACCAACACTGTGAAAAACCTTGTAGAAAAAAACAAGCATTATGAAAATGATATTAATAAGAAAGACTCTATTTTAAAAAGCTTTTATTATAGGGAAAAACTTCTGAATATGTTTTCCGGTACAAAGGAAGTACAAAATGAGTTTGATTCTAAACATAACAGCTTCTCAAGATATATTGTTGTTGCATTCAAGGTGCATTGCAGAGAGGAGTTTCAGAATTTAGTGCCGGCCGAGTATAGAAACAGTATATTTGTTTTAAATGAGTTAATAGATAGGTACA
>DAOSDD010000291.1:0-5009 GCA_035362115.1 Clostridiales bacterium
AGTTAAATTTCCTCGAAGTGTTGTAAAGAAGTGCTTGGAAACAATTCCTGCAAAGGTTAAGCTTCTGGATCGGGATGGCAATACCGCTGTCATACTTGGAGATGGTGGAAGGTACTGTGCAAGCGGACACAATGCCGTATTTACCATGACGGATGAGTCAGGAGAGAGACGTGAGGCAACACAAAAAGATGTCGAACAGTTTGCTATAGTATCAGATTATCTTGAAGATGTGGATGTAATAGGCATACCATACAGTCCACAGGACGTAACAGCAGAAACTGCACTATTGTATGCTATAAAAATAATACTTGAAAATTCTAAAAAGCCAATTTTCTATTCCTGTGAAAGTGATATAATTAATAAGGCTGCCATAGAGATGGCAAAAGTTGTTTTAGATAGGGAAAGCCTTAGAGATGGTTCAAATCTTATAAGCCAGCTTTCTACAACAAGTCCTCTGTATTGGGAGAGAGGTACTGTGGAAGCTCTGTATGTGTGCGCTAAAGAAGGAATCCCTATTGATTTTCTTCCACAACCTATTGCAGGAGTGACTGCCCCATACACTCTCGCTGGTATTCTTACAATTCATAATACTGAAGTGCTTTCAGGTATAGTTATAACGCAGCTGATTAATCCGGGAACTCCGCTTATATATGGTGCAGCGTGGACAACATATGAAATGAAGCTTACAAGTGTACTAATAGGAAGACCGGAATCGTCACTTCTAAGAATAGCAGGTTCTCAGATGGCTCATTATTATAACATGCCCAGTCACACAACTGCCCCTGACAATGACTCAAACCTTTATGATGAGCAGGGAGCGTGGGAAAAGATGCTAAGTACTGTAGCAGGTATTATAGGCGCCAATGATATGATTGTAAATCTTGGTATGTTTGGTACAGGGATGTCCATTAGCCTTGAACAGCTGGTTATGGATAGTGAGATTTGCAGGATTGTAAAAAGATTCCTTAAAGGATTTGAGGTAAATAAAGAAACCATAGCTTTAGATACTATTGCAAATGTAGGTATAAGAAACACTTACCTGATGGAAGATCATACTATTGCGAATCTGAGAAGCGGAGAACATGTTGAGCTTAATGTTTCAAACGGTGCAAACTATGATGTTTGGAAGGGCAAAGGTGCAAAGAGTTCTTCAGAGAAATCTCGTGATATTATAAATGCTATTCTTACTAAAGGTAATAAATGTCCTTTAGAGCAGTCATTGAGCAAAGGACTTTCTAACATTATCGAAAAGTATGAAAAGCAGATGGAGTTGAAAGGGTGATATACTTTGCAGCCAATAATAGGATTAGTTTCACTTGCAGGTGAATTCGAGGTAGGGTTTTATAAAACTCCGGTGCTCTTGAAAATTGCCGGAGAAAACCTAAGAAAAGCAGACTTTAAAATAGTAAAGTCAGATACAGTAATGTATAATAGTAAAACAATGAAAGTTGTTGTAAATGACTTGAAGGAAAAGGAAATTGATATTCTTTGTGTATGTGTGGGTACCTGGAGTGAAGACCATCATTTGCTGGATCTTCTTGAGTACATAAAAAAGCCGGTTATACTATGGGCATTTCCAGCTGTAGACACAGGTTCTCTTTGTGGAGTCCAGCAGATATGCTGTGTCTTGAAGGAGCTTGACAAGGAATATTTTTATGTATATGGAGAAGCTGATGATACGGCAATCATTGAGGAAATAGGACGGATTGCAAGAGCTGCAGCATTAAAAAACAAGCTTAGGCATGTAAAGATAGGAAATATAGGGGGCAGAATCAAAGGTATGACGGAAATAGCCTTTGATGAACTGGAGATAAAGGATAGGACTGGGGTTCGGATAGTAAATATGGATGAGGATGAGTTGGTTGAAGCCTTTAAATTAACTGACATGAAACAGGCTGCGGAATACTGGAATAATCTTAAAACTAAAGCCAGTAAAGTCAGTTCTACCGATGAGCACGGGATAGAATCAATCAGGTATTATTTTGCAATGAAGAAACTTATAGAGGAATATGACCTGGAAGGCATTGCAGTTAAATGTTATCCCAAATGGATGGGTAAGATATGCCTGGGATATTCAATACTTTCTGAAGAGGGGGTAGTGTGCGGGTGTGAAGGTGATGTCAATAATACTGTATCAATGAAGATACTTTATGAACTATCTAATACACCTACACATAATGCTGATTTGTTGTATCCTGACACTGACCTTAATACAATTCTGTTTTCACACTGCGGTTCAGGAGGTTTCTCAATAGCGAGCAGTGAGAAGGACATACATCTCGGACCAGTACGACTAGCTGATACAGGTGTATGTTTGTTGTTTCCTGCCAAGCCGGGAAAGGTTACCCTTATAAATCTGGTTGGAAGAAAAGGAACCTTAAGGATGAGCGCAATTATTGGAGAAGCTGTAGAGTGTGGTATGGAATTTCCCGGAAACCCAATGAAGGTTAAATTTAAAAAGAATGTAGACGAAATAAACAGGATGATAGCAAATGAAGGTGTGGGACATCACTGGATTGGGGGGTACGGTGATATGTCAAAGGAACTGGAGTATTTCTGCACGCTTAACAGGATAAGATTTATCAAGCTTTAAATTAAAGGAGCAGTTGCATGTAAATCCAGCCGTAAACCTCATCAGCATGCTGTGGGGATAAAGGCATCACTTCATACTTATAACGCCCAGCAATTCCAAAAATGAATGTGAAAAGGCAAGGAGGTAGACAAGATGATAAGAAAAGTTAGTCTAAATGGACAATGGGATTTTGTAGCCGATCTGGATCCTAAATATCATGGAGATACAAGAATATATCCTGACCCTCCCTATGCAAAACCGGATGCAAACCGGAGGCATTGGATAAAGGTAATGGTTCCCGGTGTATGGCAAAAATATGCTGAAAGATATGATATTTATGAAGGAGTCTGTTGGTTTGCCCGGGAATTTAAGTTAAATGGGTATAAAAAAGGAACTGCTGCTCGCATGCGATTTGGCGCGGTAAACTACTTTTGTCGGATATTTCTAAACGGGGAGGAGATTGGGCAGCATGAAACAGGATATACCGAGTTTGTCCTAGATGTAACCAAACAACTTAAAGAAGGTTTAAATCATATTGCAATTATGGTGGATAACCGGGCGACGAAAACAAAATGGCCGCCATGCTTGGGTTATTTTAATTATGGTGGTATTCACAGAGCGGTTACCCTTGAAATTATGGAAGGTGTCTGCCTGGATAGTATAAGCCTTAAGGGCTGCTATGATATGGATATGAGTACCTGCAGGTTAAGAGTAACTGGAAAAGTAACCGGGATTAATAAAAATAAAACTAATAAAACTAATGGTGAAACTAATGGAGACAGTCCAAAAACTAATGGGGACAGTCCTCATAATCAAAATTGTGATCAAAATCGCGGGGACAGTCCCCAAAATAAGAGTAACAGCTCCCGCAAAAATAAGGAGAACTGTCCCCATTTTACTTCTACGGATATTTTACATGTAGAAATTTCATGTGGCAGTGAAAAAACAGAAGCAAAAATAAATACTGATGGTATTATTGAGGGTGAACTTATTCTTCCAGATGCAAAACCCTGGACTCCAGAAGAGCCAAATCTTTATACTGTAACGGTTAAACTTATAGAAAGAGAATCTGTGTTAGATATTTATGAGGTACAGTATGGCTTCAAGAGTGTGAAAATACAGGATGGTAAAATCCATCTTAACGGAAAACCTTTAAACCTGAGGGGTGTTTGTTATGTTTACGACTCTACTGTAACCGGACTGGTGATGAATTTAGAACAGATGGAAACTGATGTAAAGCTAATGAAGGAGATGGGCTGTAACGCAGTAAGGTGCCATTATCCAATGGACAAACAGTTTTATGAAGTCTGCGATAGACGTGGGATATTAGTATGGATTGAACCTACTGTATATTGTTACCATCCTCTGGATGATGAAACCAACACAGGCTTTTCAAATTCTGAATGGATGAGTTTGGCTCAGCAGATGACAGTAGAAATGATCAGGGTTGCGAGGAACCATCCAAGTGTAACCATTTACGGCATAGGAAATGAGTGTAATACATATAATACTGAAGCTCAAGTATTTTTTGAGAAGCTGGCGAAACTAATTCGTAATGAAGACCCTGCAAGATTGATATCCTATGCTGCATTGTATGGGATCGTAGGCCCCGTTGCAGATATGGTGGATGTTTTAGGAATTAACTCTTACTGGGGATGGTATGACAAGATATTTGGAGGAAAGGGCTTAAAGCCGGAAGGTGATGAATGGCAGAAGGAAAGTAATGTTACTATAGAGCCCATAGACCTTGAACCCATGAGGAAGATGCTTGACAAAGTGCTTTCAGAATGCCGGAAGAACCTGGTTCTTTTTCTTACAGAATTTGGTGCGGATTCAGTGCCTGGCTTTTATTCTAAAAGCAGGGATTTGTGGTCTGAGAATTATCATGCTGATCTTTTAAAAGAAATCTTTAAGCTATCAGATGAGTATCACCAGATTGCAGGGACATTCCCATTCTGTTTTTCAGATTATCGTGATCCTTCTAAGGTACCCAATGGATACTGGAATGAGATTAATTTAAAAGGTGTAGTGACATATGAACGCAGAAAAAAGCTGGCCTTTGATACATTGAAGCACAGGTATACAACTACATAAAATGAGCAGTTTTTACATGCTTATTTTGCAATATTGAGACTTTTGTCCAAAGCTGCTAGTATATAACTACACAAAAAAAGGAGTAGTACTGTGAGCATTATAGTAGATTATCTTCGTAAAACCACATTGGAATTTATTAAAAATCAGAAATTGAAAAATGGAGAAATTGGAGAATATAGATATTCATCAGCTGTTTCCAAGCCTACCCTTTATTCCTCTGCTTATGCCGCAATGACATGTTCTCTTTATCATGACCTTGACCTATTGACTGCTGAAGAAAAAGAGAGGTGGATTATATATTTTAACCTCCACCAAGATGATGATGGTTTATTCAGAGATAATG
>DAOSDD010000292.1:0-4964 GCA_035362115.1 Clostridiales bacterium
GCCGAATTGGAAATACTCAATCAGGAAGAAGCGGAACTAATAATTTATGAAGGCAAATTTCATCAGATTAAAAGGATGTTCGAATCAGTAGGGAAGAAAGTCAAATATTTACGAAGAGTGGCAATGGGAGGACTTAAACTGGACAAAAACCTTGAAGCAGGTAGCTTCAGGGAGTTGACGGAAGAGGAAATAGGAATTTTAAAGCAGTGTATCAAATGATGGCAATATATTTATCATCTACGTTCTCATTTACATTCTTATCTGTATTTATTATTTGCATATTTGCACGGAAATCTGAATTTATTCATAGCAGACTCCCAGAGCTATTTATAGTGATAGTTAGTCCAACTGATTGATTTTTCTTAAGGCAAAATCGATAATGTCATCCTGACTATAATAAATATCGGGACTTATTCCTTCTCCCTGTATATTTATTCCATTGGGAGTGTACCATAACATGGTGGTAGCTTTAACAGCAAAACCTCTTTTTAAAGGCATAGTGAATTGTCCGATACCTTTACCAAAGGTTTTATCACCTATTAGAAGAACATTCTCAAGGTTATCCCTTAATCCCGCTATAAAGTTTTCTGAAGCACTTGCTGTATTTTTATCCTGAAGGATGATTATATTTTTATTGGACAAAATTTTATTCTTCTTTGCTTTATAAGTTTTCGAAAAAAGCCGCATTTTATCGGTAGATATTATACTACCTTTGGGAAGAAATAAATCTGTCATAGCATACATCGCCAGGGTATCCCCACCATAGTTGCTTCTTAAATCAATAATAAGGCCCGGGTATTTTTTTATCATTTCAATATTCCCTTCAAGAAACTTTCGAGTATAATTAGAGAAATTTGTTATATGAAGATAAGCTGTATTATTGTCAAGAATTTTCAATTCCGACAGTAAGGCTTCCTCCCTTTCTTCCTCTTTATATTTTTTATACTGTTCAGGTATATAAAGGTATGTGTAACGGTCACTGTTTATTTCCTGTATCTTTTTTGTAACAACAGAGATTACCACATTATCAAAATAACTAAAATACCGGCTCTTTACATCCCTTTTTAACTCATCATTATATAACTTGTCCAGTGTTTTGGTATATATATAGTTTTGGGAAATAAAATGCTTGAAAACTAAATAATCGTAGTTTAAATATATATAAATACCAGTAAGGCTAATGAATAAAATTAAAATGGACAGCAGAACAAAAAATCTTCTTTTATATCTTTTCAGTTTCTCTTCAACAGTTAATAATTTTTTCCGTTTAATTCTACTTCTCATTAACTTAATTCTCCTCTAATGCTAACATATTTTATTTCTATATTACCATGTAATATATTATAAACACAACAGTCAGAAGCATATCTTAAAGTAGGATTATTAGCTCATTTTTACAAAATTAATGGAGGGTGGGTATTAACCTCCCTCCATTAATTAATTCATGAAAGTAAAACGATAGCTATTTTATAATTTCAACAATTTATCAATTGCATTCTGGTTAAATCCAACTACAATTTCACCATCTATATCGATTACCGGCACCCCTCTCTGACCGGACTTTTGCACCATTTCCATAGCTGCATTCTTATCAGCTGACACATCTAAGTCTTCAAAAGCTACATTCCTTGAAGCAAGATACTTTTTAGCTACTGTACACCAAGGGCATGTAGGTGTTGAATATACTTTAACATTCATAAAATGCCTCCTCCTTAAACATCATATTTGCTTTGCAAATTCATTTTGAACTATAACAGCCAATGTTGCATGGCTGCACCTGAAATTAGTATAACTATATGGTACTAAACTAATCCAAGTTTTTATCCAGTTGTTATATAATATACCCTGTATATATTTATTATAACATAAATGCGATTAATGAAATAAAACCATGGTGGTTTTATCTTTATGCATTTATTGTAACGTAAATTTTACTGCAAGTGTTTAATCTACTCTCTCCATATAGCGCTTAATTTTTTTTGTTGTAGTCTTTGCAAATTCATTTTCCCGCAGATTGAAATCCCTAATATATTTATATATTACAAGCTTTTTATTAACTTCCTTAACTTCTTTTTTAATCAAATTGTAAATCTCTTCATCGGAGGGAGACTGATCTTTAAAAATCTCCTGTATTCTATCAATATCAGGAACTATTGAGGCTGAGACTACGACATCACCATAAACTTCGTCGCTTTTTCCATAAACCAATGATTCCTTAATGTAAGGGCTTCTATTTAAAAGAATTTCAATTTCTTCCGGATAAATATTCTTACCATTTTTTGTTACTATTACATGTTTCTTTCTTCCTGTAATATGCACAAAACCATCATTGTCAATATATCCCAGATCCCCGGTATAGAACCATCCATCTATTAAGAATTTTGATGTTGATTCAGTATCCTGATAATAACCAAGCATAACATTAGGACCTTTAACAATAATTTCGCCAACTCCTTCGTCATTTGGAGCATCTATTTTTAGCTCCAGCCCGGGAAGAGGTAAACCGGCTGCATTATCCTTGAAATCAACATCCCTGTTAAGAGCTGCTATGGGACTGCATTCAGTGAGTCCATACCCCTGAAGAAATAACAAGCCCAAATCCCTGAAACCTTTTGAGACATTAGCATCTATGGGAGCTGCTCCGCTTATAAACAATCTTACACTGCCGCCTAAATTACTATATACAGGTGCAAATAGTTTTCTTGTAATATCTATACCGAATTTGCGCAGCAAATTACTTATTTTTATTCCTGTTTTAAGTTTTTTATCAGAACCGGTCTTCTTTGCTTGATCCCATATCCTCCTAAATATAGCTTCAAAAATTAGTGGTACTGCTAACATTACTGTGGCTTTTGATTCCTGGAGGTTTTTTGGTATATGCCTTAAACCTTCACAATAAGCAATTGCAGCTCCCCTGTATAGAGGACATAGAAACCCGCATGTACATTCATATGTATGGTGTATGGGTAGTACCGAAAGGAAAATATCGGTTGGGTTAATACATATCATTGAGCTCATAGACATAAGATTAGTGACAAGATTTTCATGAGACAGCATTACTGCTTTGGATTTATCAGTTGTTGCAGAGGTGAATAAAAGTATATTCATTGCTTTTACATCAATGTCTGCATTGGTAAAACTTGTGTCTCCTTTACCTAAAAGCTCTTTCCCTTCCATAATCAATTTATTAAAGGCAAGTATACCATTATTGTCTTCAATACCATCCATATTTATGTAGTATTCTACAGAGATATTTCCTTTAGCCATTTCTTGTATTTGAGGATAGATACTATCGGAAAAAATAATTACATTTACCTTGGATCGTTTAACAAGATTCTCAATCTCATTTTGGGGCAACTCCTTATCCAAAGGCACAACTATTCCTGTACCATTTAAAACTGCAAGATATGATATTGCCCACTCATACCTGTTTTCAGAAATTATTGCCACTCTTTTATCTTTTAAACCCAAATTCAGAAGTGCAGTTCCCATTGCGTCCATATCATGCTTTAACTGTTTGTAGGTTATTGGAGAGTAATTATTATTGTCGCTTTTATTCTTTACTAAAAATGCGGCTTTGTCACCATAAATTTCTACACTTGAATTGATCATGTCTTTTACATTTGTAATGGGCCTGACATCATGAAGAGGAATATTTTTCATATAACCTTACACCCCCAAAATATTAAACATTATATAATAATTATTTTAGTGCAAAAACATATTCAGAGTCATTTTGTTAAAATTTGAGTTAATGCAGTAGAATCAATAATAAATTAAATAAGCTGAATTAAATAAAGGAGAGTGTACACTCTCCTTTATTTAAGCTTTTATTAGTGCATTCTACCTATTTTCGCCGAACTTTCGTGAACCAAAGTTATTATTCCTTCTTTGCTGTTTCCTTGCTTTTCTGCAATCCGGACACCTTTGTGGTTCATTTTGGAAGCCCTTTTCCTTGTAAAAAGCCTGTTCACCTTCAGTAAAAACAAATTCGTTATTACAGTCCTTGCAAATAAGAGTCTTATCTGCCATAAAAACACCTCCTAAACAATTGGGGGATTTAATTAACTTGACTATTATCTCCAATTTGTTTAAGGAGGATAAGGTCCACAGGTTAATTAAATCTTAACATATACAGATAGATTATAACACGGCTATATTTTATATACAAGGTATTTTCTGCAAAAATTTCCGTAATATTTCCTATGTTTTTCAAATGTTTGCAGCTATTCAGGGGTATAGAACGGAGTACACACATGGGAATGTATACACATGGGCATGGGGGACATATACACATGGGGACGGTTCTTGTGTGTCCGCGTGTGTTCCATGCGACAAATAATGTACATCCCCATTTCACAATGTATCAAGACGTATATGATGCACTGGGAACCGTCCCCAGTGCATCACAGTGCATCAGTGCATCATTACCCCTAAACAGTTACCTATGATTTGTTTAGGAATCAGAAAAATGAAAAGCAAATTTCTATGCTTATACTTTGCTAATATGCTTCAACGAATACTTCGAAGAAAGCTTGTGGATGTACGCAAGCTGGACATATATCCGGTGCACTTGTACCTTCGTGTATATAACCACAGTTTCCACATTTCCAGAGGATTATATTATCTTTATTAAACACTTTATTGCTGGCAACATTTTCAGCAAGTTTTTGGTATCTTATCTCATGCCTTTTCTCTGCAGACGCAATCATACTAAACGCTGAGGCAATTTCAGAGAATCCTTCTTCTTTGGCAACTTTTGCAAAGTCAGAATAAAGTTCCGACCATTCTTCATTTTCACCATTAGCTGCTGCTTTAAGGTTTTCAAGAGTTGTACCCTGCATAACAGGATACGCTGTATTAATTTCCACGACGGCAGGTAATTCCTCCTTTAAACCTTCCAGAAGAAATTTGTAAAATCTTTTTGCATGTTCCTTTTCATTATCGGCTGTTTCAATAAAAAT
>DAOSDD010000293.1:0-4933 GCA_035362115.1 Clostridiales bacterium
TTCTTGGGTCATCTTCCGGTATATGAGCCTCTGTTTTTCCTACCAGATCAGCGCTCATATCAGCTGCTTTTGTATATATTCCACCGCCAACACGATTAAACATGGCTATAATAGAACAACCAAGAGCATATCCTGAAACTGACATTGCAAAGGGTATATAAGTTATTCCCAACCAATTAGTTTCAATTTTTATATTTACTACATCAGTTTGTCCAAGCATTTTACCAAATACCAGATATACTAATCCAAGACCTAATAGAGCAAACCCACCTACAGACAAACCCATAACGCTTCCACCTTGAAAAGCCACTTTTAAAGTTTTGCCCAGACTTTTACTTTCCCTTGCTGTATTTGAAACCCTGACATTTGCAATAGTTGCAATATTCATACCAACAAATGCAGCAAGCTGACTCATAGTTGCACCAATTAAAAAAGCCATTCCTGTATACCATGATACAAAAATCATTAGTGCACCTGCTACAAGTATACCGATTTTTAAAACAACTTTGAACTCATGCATAATAAATGCATCCGCACCTTCATGTATGGCTCCGGCAATTTCATTCATTAATTCTGTACCGGTATTAAGTTTTTTTACAGAAAAATGATTATAGGCTGCAAACCCTAGTGATGCTATTGCTGCGATTGCTACAAATCCAAGCATAAAAAAAAACCTCCCTGCACATTTTATTTTTTGTCCAGCCGTGATTATTTCCAGTATAAGGAAGTATTCTACGGTTAAGCTTAATATTTTAGAAATATGATTGGACAAGTTAAATTATCACCAATCCATCCCATTTTATCATAATGCAAAAGGTTTATTCGGTCAAAACAAATTAAAGCAGTATTTCTGTTTTAATAAGCATAAATACTGCTTTCCTTTAAATATCTATAAATTCCTCCGGTATGTTATTTTTTCAAGGGGTATAGCTAAAGCATGGAACATTTCATCCATTTATTTCATCCAAAGCAAAACACTTTCATTTTTATAGAACTGTTTATAGAACTGTAGTATTTAAAATTTTAACAATTTATTGTAATGAACACTCGTGACTTAAGTCATGAGATAAACAAAAAGGACAGGGTGTTATTTTAGAACATCCTGCCTTTTTCGTGGAGGCTTGAGACTTATAATTGTGTCTTAAGCTTATTAATTATATTAACTTTAAATTACTATAACTTTGTATGTTTTTCTGCAAGTCTTGAAACTATTGACTTCCATATTAATATGCAAATAGCTTAAAAAGGCTTTAATATAATATGCAAAACTTCATTAAATTGCATAAAACTTTTCATAAAATTTATTGCCATCATATAAATATTGTGTTTTTGTGATACTTACCCGCACTTTGAAAATCCACAGTTTCTACATACAACACAACCGCCTTCATGCTCAAGTTTTTTTCCACAATCGGGACAATATACATATTTTAGTTCATTTTCAACATCAGTATCTTCGTATTCTGACAAAATTTGAAGCTCTTCTTCTTTCCCATTTCCATTATTTTGAAGCTGCATTACTTTTTCTATTACCCTTCCTATTGCATCCGGGCAAGACATAACCTTTAAGCCTTTTTGCCTTATAGTTGTTGCACATCTTATCCCCTTTAGTTGTTCCACTAATGATTTTACATCTATTCCCGATCTTAACGCAATAGAAATAAGCCTGCTGGTAGCCTCTGATTGTGAAGGGCATCCGCCACCCCTTCCAAGATTTGTAAATACTTCGCAAATTCCTTGCTCATCATAATTCACTGTTATATAAAGATTGCCACAGCCAATTCTCACCTTTTCAGTAAAACCGGTTGTAATATCCGGCCTTGCCCTGGGAGCAACATACTTTACTATTATACCTTGCGGATTCTCCAAACCTTTGTCCCCTTCTGTGTCTTTCTTTCCTTCTGTATTTTTCTTTTCATCTTTACCTTTTACGCTTCCTATATTGAGGACTTGTGCGTCCCTGCTTCCATCCCGGTAAATAGTAACACCCTTGCAATTTGTTTTGTAAGCTAGCTCAAACACATCCTTTACATCATCCTTTCCAGCCTCATTTCGTAAATTAACAGTCTTTGATACAGCATTATCAGTATACTTCTGAAATGTGGCCTGCATATTTACATGCCATTCCGGTGTAATGTCATGTGACGTAACAAATATATCCTGGATTTCAGCAGGAATCTCATCAAAATCTTTTAGTGTGCTTTTCTTTGCTATACTTTTCATCAATTCATCTGAATAAAATCCATTTTTAATTGCTATCTCTTTAAATACAGGATTGACCTCAACCAATTCATCATTATCCATTACATTTCTTATATAGCATATTGCAAAAATTGGCTCTATTCCACTGGATACGCCTGCTATAATGCTCAATGTACCTGTAGGAGCAATAGTTGTTGTTGTAGCATTCCTAATTTTAATACCTTGATCTTTATAAATACTCTTATCATAAAAAGGAAATACTCCTTTTCTCTCCGCTATCTCCATAGAAGCTTTTTTAGACTCTTCCTGGATAAATCCCATAACTTTCTCAGCAAGATCTATGGCTTCTTGTGAATTGTAAGATATACCCATTTTACATAACATATCAGCCCAGCCCATAATCCCAAGACCGATTTTTCTTGTACCCTTTGTCATCCTGTCAATTTCTTCAAGTGGATATTTGTTAACATCAATCACATTGTCCAGGAAATGCACAGCTTTTTTAACTACACTCCCTAACTTGTCAAAATCGACTTCAAATCCCTTTTTTACCTTCTTCAGCATCAGGCTCAAGTTTAATGAACCGAGATTACATGCTTCATAAGGAAGAAGCGGTTGCTCCCCACAATTATGAGCTACTATACCTTGTGCAATAAGAGAATGAGTATCTTTTTCATTTATATCAAAAACCTCTACTTCTTCAAAGTCTTCTACCGCAAATACTCTTGACATGAACTTTATTTTCTTTCTTGATATTTTAGCTGCCTTTTTAAGTTTAGCATTTTTTCCTCTATGTATAAGGTCGCCAATTGTTTTTGAGAAATTATACATGTCATCTCCGTTTATAATAAGCTCGTAATATATGCCTCCCGTATATGTTCTTTCATTTCCTGCGGTATCAACATATGTAAAACTTTTTTGGTTAATCTTTTCTCGTTTATAAATGGAACTTGATATTCCAAAGTTTAATAACAATAATTGTACATCCTTAAGCAAATATTCCGATGCAGATGATAAACGAATATCCCTATGATTTTCGTCAACATAATTTACTGTCCCATCAGAACTGAATAATCCGTTTAAATAGGCTTTAACAGTCTCTTCTGATGAGGTAAAGATGGCTTTAGGCACACGTTTGTCAGGAGATTTTACCGGGAGCAATCCGTAATCTTTAATTTTTTCTATAAACTCCTTCTTCTTATACATAACTTGCCACGTATTGTTTTGTCTCATGTGTGGTTTTGGGCATCCGGCTCCATATCCGCATGCAATTTGATCTATATGCTCATAAATATAGTATTCCTCGTCAGCAAACACAAGACCGACTACATCTCCGTCCGAGGTCATCCATCCATCACCGGTTACCCTTCCTAATAATAATCCCATCTCTCTACCTATATTATCCTTTTCAGGGAATCTACCTTTACCCGATTGAATAAGTACATAATCATCTTCACTAAGTTGTCCGGCCTCTTTCCAACCTTGTAGAGTAAGTATTTTATGGTCATTTGTAACTTTTAATTCCTGCCCGTTACTTAAAGTAATTTTTACTGTTTTCTTTACACCTGTCTTAAATACTCTTGCCTTCTTTTTACTAACACCATTAATCATATACTCTCTATAATTCCTAGTAATGGTCTTTCCACTAACTCTATTATCTACAAAAATATCAAATTCACTGTCACCATGTTTTTCATAAAGCTCTTTTATACTTATCAATCCATCTGCTGTAGATATTAATGTATCTGGGTGAAAACACGGATTAGTAGACTCTATTTCTCCCAGCTCCGGTGTAATATTATCCTTATTTAATCTGTCCAGGAATATAATGCCTGGCTCACCATTATTCCAGGCATTATCCACTATCATATCAAATATTTCTCTTGCACTCTCTTGCCGTATCGGCAGTTTTGTTTTAGGGTCTATTAAATCATATTTTTCATTGTTCTCAACAGCTTTCATAAATTTTTCAGTTATACCCACGCTAATGTTAAAGTTGGTTATATCCTTGTTATCCTGCTTACAGGTTATAAATTCACGTATATCCGGGTGATCTACCCTGAGAATACCCATATTTGCTCCTCTTCGTGTTCCTCCTTGCTTTACTGCTTCGGTAGCAGCATTAAAGACTTTCATAAAACTGACAGGGCCGCTTGCAACACCACCTGTCGATTTAACGGAAGACCCCTTGGCCCTGAGCCTTGAAAAACTAAACCCTGTACCTCCGCCGCTTTTATGTATTAGCGCTGCGTTTTTTATAGACTCAAATATGCCTTCCATGGTATCTTCTACCGGAAGAACAAAACAAGCGCTTAATTGACCTAATGGTCTCCCGGCATTCATTAATGTGGGTGAATTCGGAAGAAATTCCAGTTCGGACATCATCTTATAGAATTCATCTTCTATAGTCTTTAACTGTGAAGAGTCCGCATAACCAAAATCTGCTTCGGCAACAGCTTTAGCAATTCTTCTGAACATACCTTCAGGATCCTCCAATAAATTCCCATCTTCATCTTTTGTCAGATATCTTCTTTCCAGAACTTTAATTGCATTTTCGTTAAGATTCATAAATAAGTTCCCCCTGAATTTAAAATATTACTACATTTAGTGTTAATGTTTTTGTTAGGCACAATATATTGTATTATTATTTTCTTTATATGTCAACGCAATTATCTAAAGTTTTACACTTTTTTTACGAAAGCACTGAAATTAAGCCATTTACAATCTTGAT
>DAOSDD010000294.1:0-4917 GCA_035362115.1 Clostridiales bacterium
AGTTTCAAAATATGCTCTTTGCAGGAGCTTTGGCTAAAGAACAATGAAAACATAGGGGGAATAAATCATGACTTTCAAAGATATTTTTAAATCAAGTTTTCTTGAAAAGGTTGTATCATTTTCGCCACTCGATATGGTTATAGCACTTGCTCTTGCTTTTGCCCTCGGCCTTTTTATATTTATTGTATATAAAAAGACCTTTAAGGGTGTTATGTATTCGGCAAGCTTCGGCTTATCACTGCTTCTTATGACACTTATAACAACTTTCATCATATTGGCTGTTACATCAAATGTAATACTGTCCCTCGGTATGGTAGGTGCATTGTCAATTGTACGTTTCAGAAGTGCAATTAAGGAACCAATTGACATAGCGTTTATTTTCTGGGCTATATCCTCCGGTATTGTGCTTGGTGCAGGACTTATACCTCTTGCAATATTCGGCTCTATATTTATTGGTATTGTGTTGATTATTTTTGCAAACAAAAAGAGTTCAGATAATCCTTATATCCTCGTAGTGAATTTAATTGGTGAAGATATTGAAAAAGAGGTTATGAGTGCCATTGGAAATAAAGTTGAAAGGTATATCATTAAATCCAAGACTATACAAAAAGATGATAATATAGAGCTTTCTGTTGAAGTCCGTCTTAGGGAAAGTTCAACCGGTTTTGTTAATGACATATGCAAGCTTAATGGAGTGGATAATGCAGTACTTGTAAGCTATAACGGGGAGTACATGGGTTGATGCAGTAGCGGGAAGGAAAGAGGTGATATCCTTTGATTACAAGTAAATACATTACACAGATTATTGCTGTTATAATGGTACTGGCAGTTTTATTTACCGGAGCGGCTATGGCTTTGAAAAAGTCTGATTCAGTCACCTCAACCGTAACTCAGCCGGAATATGTTAGCAGAATATTTGATAAAGATGCAGTATTGGATATTAATATAGAAATTGCAGAAGATGATTGGAACTGGCTTATTGAAAATGCTATTAATGAGGAATATCGTCCCTGTAATATTACTGTTAACGGAGACACCTATAAGTATGTGGGTATACGCCCTAAGGGAAATTCAAGCCTTACTCAGGTTTATCGTGATGATACTACAGATCGCTTTAGCTTCAAGTTGTCCTTTGGCAAGTATATAAAGGGACAAACTTTGTATGGGCTTTCAACTATAGCACTGAATAATGTAATGAGTGATGCTACCTATATGAAGGAGTATATTTCATATGATCTTATGGCGGAGATGGGAGTACCTTCACCGGTTTACACATATGCTGACATTAAAGTAAACGGTGAGCCGTGGGGTTTGTATCTGGCAGTTGAAATTATAGATAGAAGTTTCCTTGAACGCTATTTTGGTACTGGAAATTATAACCTCTATAAGCCGGAGCCTATGGATATGGCGGGTGGTGGGGAATTTTCAAAAATGCGGGAAATGCAGCAAAACCTTCACAACAACATGGGCAACCAACCGAACCAGAATAATCAAAGCAACCAGAATAATCAAGGCAATCAAGACAATCAAAATAAATGGAATAATTGGAATGCGCCAAACACTCGAGGTTCAAGGCAGTTATATAACAATGTACAAAATGCAGGAAATGCAGCAGGTGTTATGCGTCCCGGGAATGCAGCAGATGGTATGCGCCGGGGTGAGCCGGGGCGTATGGGCGGAATGGGTGCGTCAGGTGGTTCAAACTTGAAATATACAGACGATAATCCAGAAAGCTATTCTGTTATTCGGAATGGTGCGGTATTAAAAACTACAGGAGATACGGATTTTAAAAAAGTTGTATCTATGATTAAGGCGTTGGATAGTGGTGAAAACCTGGAAAAATATCTTAATGTGGAGGAGGTTTTACGTTATTTTGCTGTAAATACTTTCCTTGTAAATCTGGATAGCTATTCAGGAGGCATGTACCACAATTATTATCTGCTCGAGGATAACGGTATATTTCAGATACTGCCCTGGGATTTTAACCTGTCATTTGCCGGTTTTGGTATGCAGGATGCACAAAGAGCGGTGAATTTTCCCATAGATACTCCGACAACTGACAGCCTTGAAAACGCTCCGCTTATTGGGAAACTTTTGGAAGTGCCGGAATACAAGGAGCTTTATCATAAATATTTGCAAGAAATCGTCGTAAACTATATAAAAAGTGGTAAATTTCAACAGACCATATCAAAGCTCAACACTCTTATCAGCAATTATGTGAAAAACGACGCAACGGCATTCTACACGTATGAACAATATCAGGCTTCTCTACCTGTGCTTGCTCAGTTTGCAAGTGACAGGACTGCAAGTATTAAAGCCCAGCTTTCGGGAGAACAGCTTTCAGATTCATATGGGAGTATTAACACAACAGTAAATCTGCAAACTCTTGGTGGTATGGGAGGTATGGGCGATGGCGGAGCAGCAAGAGGCCCACAAGGCGCTATGCCCGGACAGATACCGGGAATGAATGCTGATCAACCGGCGATGAAAGGCAACTGGCCCGGAATGAATGAAGATCCAAACAATAATAACTTAAATAATAGTAGTCGGGAATATCACCTTATAATTATGTTGTGCTTAATATCTTTAGCTGGTGGCATTATGTTTGCATGGAAATTTAAAAGGAAAAAGTATAATTAAATTTGTGGGGACATTTCTCAGTAAAAGAGGTTAGAAGTTAGAGGTTAGAAGTTAGAGGTTAGAAGTTAGAGGTTAGAAGTTAGAAGTTGGAAGTTGGAAGTTAGAAGTTAGAAGTTGGAAGTTGGAAGTTAGAAGTTGGAAGTTAGAAGTTAGAAGTTGGAAGTTAGAAGTGTGAAGTTGGAAGTTAGAAGTGTGAAGTTTGAAGCGTGAAGTATGAGGCAAGAAATAGAATTTATTTAATGTTTTTTTCACTAACTTCTCACCACCAACTTCCAATCTCCAACTCATCACTTCTTATCTCTCACCTCTCACACCTAACTTCCAAAATGAAAAGGCATATTCCTGCGTTTCGAGAGATTATTTCTTTTCTACTGATGCAGGTGCAAGTCCTTGCTTAAAATAGCCGGCAGAGTTGAACCGGGGTTCTATGATAAAATTGCCGTTCGTATCTATAAATCCCCATTTCCCGGACTTAAGATCTCCATCAAGTACTGCTGCGAGACCTTCACTAAAGCCAAATGCATAGCCAAACTTGTTTTCAATTACTAATTCTCCCTTTTTATTTATATACCCCCATTTGCCATCCTCAGTGTTCCCGATTTTTACAGGAGCAAGTCCTTCATTAAATTCTAGTGCCCATGCATATTTAGCTTCTATTACCAGCTTGCCGGTGCTATCTATGAATCCCCAGTCAGCTTTCTCCTGGTCTCTGCTTATTTTTACCGCACTGAGTCCTTCACTGAAAGCTCCACAGTGGGCATACTGTGCTTCAATTACTACATTCCCTTCGCGATCTATGAATCCGGTTTCAGGGCTTTCAACATTTCCAACACCGTAAAGGGCCAATCCTTCACTGAATATGGAAGCAATATCGAATTTAGGAGCGATAACAGTATTCCCGCTGGGGTCTATATAACCGTACAAATCGTTATCAGAAAATTTTACGGGAGCTAATCCTTTAACAAATATGGATGCATCCGTAAATTCTGTACCAATCACGGTATTTCCTTTGGCATCAATGAATGTCCATTTACTATTTTTTCTGTCGTTTATCATTACAGGACATAATCCTTCATAAAAACCTCTTACCTTATCATATTGAGGTTGAATAACCATATTTCCATTCATATCTATGAAGCCCCATTTGCCATATTGGGAGTCGCCCACCATAATGCCGGCCAGCCCTTCAGTAAAGCTCAGTGCATTACCATATTGCGGATCAATAACAAAATTACCGGTTTTATCAATAAAACCGAAGTTATACTGTGGTCCCATGAATGAGCATCCGGTCGTAAGTATACATATACACAAAACTGCTAAAACACAAGTAATTAATTTATTAGACATTTAAAAACCTCCACTGCTTTTTTATTTACTTGAAACCAGTACAATTTGATTTTGTATTGATTTTTATTATATTACATTGTATCATTTCTTATAGCAAATGAGAAAGTATTAATTTTCACAGGTGCATATTTTATTTTTCGGAGAGATTGGAGAAATTAATAAAAGAAGCATTAGCTAATATACTATAGCTGGGCAGGAGGACATTTTTCTCTCAGGTGAAAGGATGGGATGAATATAAATATATATGAGTTATGGGAATTTACGTTTGAGGACTACTTGTCATTTAATAGCCATAATTTTGCGGTATTCAGAAGGCGTGACCCCAACCCTTTTTTTGAAGAAATTAGTAAAATTGCTTAAGCTGTTAAACCCGCACATGAAACAGATTTCGGTTATACTTGATCTGTTTGAAATCAGCAGTTCTTTTGCCTTATTCAATTTAAAAAGCATCAGATATTCATAAGGGGTTTTGCCGGTATAAGACTTAAACACCCTTATAAAATGAAAACAAGATAAACGTGCTACCTGAGCCGCTTCTTCCAGGGAATAATCCTCATCATATTGATCTCTTAAATATTCAATAGCCTTATCAAGATTCTTTTTAGCAGTGCTATAGCTTGATGATACAGGTGAAGGCATGTTATTTTCTATCTGCTCTATAAGACTTGCAAGTATTTGTGTACTAAGGCTTTTGAGGATGAGATTGCGTCCGGGCTGAATACTCCTGTATTCCTCAATAAACAGTTCCACCAGTGCTTTTAGATCATTTGACAGGGTATTGTTACCCTGTTTAAAGCATATATTAAATTTACCGTAAATCGAATAGGCGATTTCACCCAAAGAATCATTATCTACTTGCAGGGAAATGATATTCATATTGAGCATGCGGTCTTGGGGACCGTGTGCTTGCCAGGAGTTTATGGGAAATAT
>DAOSDD010000295.1:0-4854 GCA_035362115.1 Clostridiales bacterium
TTCTCAACATTCAAGGATTTCATCAAATCTGTAATAGAAATCATATTAATCACCTGCCATGTGTTATTTGTAATATTAAAAATTCAAGCCGATTTGTAAATAGTACCCATACTATGTATTATCTATTGGCAGCATAGCCTTCAAAGCAATATCACCCGGATCATAAATCACTGTCCGTCACTTTTCAGCCATTCTCTTATTTGGGTAAACATAATGTCTCCTCTTTACTATTCAGTTTCTATTGCAGTAGAATTTCAGTTTGCTAATGTTAAAATCTTCCAGACTCTTAATTACATAATCGGCATCTTTGAGAATATTACTATCACCTATTCCCAGTGCATACATGCAAGCAGCCTTTATGGCCTTAATTCCCGCCTCTGAATCTTCAACTCCCATGCATTCTTCAGAGCGTACTTTAAGGTTATCTGCAGTAGTCAAAAAAATTTCCGGATCAGGCTTACCTTTTTTTATTTTACTTGCATCAGCAATATAATCAAAGTATTTGCTTATTCCTAATTTATCAATTATCAAAAAAGCATTTTTACTTGCAGAAGCGAGTCCTGTTTTTATCTTTAAATTTTTCAAAAGTTTGAGTGTATTCAAAGCACCTGGCAATATACTATCTGCTGTTATGGTTTCGAGTAAATTTCTATAATAATTATTTTTCCTGTCTGTCAATGAAAGTTTTTCTTCATATGTATACTGTTTTGTATATTGTTTTTTAGAGTTCTTCAATATCATTTCAAGTGATGACATTCTATCAACACCTTTAAGTAGCTCGTTTATTTCTCTATCAAAGTATACATTTATTTCGTCGGTTAGCTTTTTCCAAGCTGCAAAATGAATATTTGCGGTATCGGTAATAACACCATCAAGATCAAATATTACAGCTTGCAACTTAATCATCATATTTTTCACATTCTCCCCTATAAATAATTTAAATTAAACCATCATAATTATTAACACTGTTGGCATCTCTATTAATCTTGATATTTTCCAAATAAATATCCGGATTCTCTTTCAGGTAATACTTGCTAGTCAAAGGATTAGTTAACTCAATAGCTTCCTAATACTTTGACCATTTCAACTACCCTTTTAAATTTTTCAAGGCTTACATTATTCGGAACAGAATGATCGGAAGCAAAAATATACCCTCCTGATTCTTTCATTATCTGAAGAATTCTTTTTATTTCAGCTTCCATTTCCTCAATATCATCCCATAACACTGCATTGATGCCACCGTGAAGAACAAGAACATTGCCATATTTTTTCTTTATTTCTACCGGATTCATTCCAGCTTTTACTTCCAGTGGATTTAAAGAATCTATACCTATATCTACAAATTCTGGTATAAACGGATTTACATCACCGCATGAATGAAGCTGAGTTTTAACACCTTTTGCATGAGCCCAATCAACAGCCCTCTTGTGCACAGGTTTTAAGAGTTCTCTGTATGTTTTTACAGAAAAAAACTGTTTATATTTGTATCCCATATCATCAGGCCACTTTACCATATCGAACTTGTATCCTTCGTCCCAAACCATATCAAGTAGAGCAATATTTACATCCAGGTAATGGTTAAACATGTCAACACACCATTCAGGTTCTTCCATAAGTGCTATAAGAAGGCGTTCAGTGCCAGCAGTCCATGAATGGGTAACATCAAAGCCAAACCATAATCCTGCCTGAATCCAATAACCTTCTTCACGCCATTTCTTATAGTTTTTCTTTAGATAGTTCCAGTTAATCCTATCTTTTGCAGGAACCATAAGTTTCTTTGCTTCAGTCCATCTATCAGGATCTGTTACTTTAAAGTCTAAAAATTCGGGTGTTGAATCTTCATTATTCCATCTTTTTAGTGTAACACCCCATTTTGTGGTAAATATTTTATATTTATCTGTTTCCTCAATAATCTTTTCTTCATATCTTGGTGAATTATCTACATCAATATATGCAACCTTATCAAGATCAAAGTAATCTACGTAATTAATACCCTCATGCATACCCTCCCGATGCCACCGCCTTATGGTACCGGACCATGGAACATCACATATTGGTACCCTATCGGCTTCCTTATGCTCAAACATCCTCTTAAATCTTTCATATGATGTCATGCTTCCCATAATTTGCCTCCCTTGATTATACTATCGCTCCTGTGTATAAGAACATTCATAACTACTATAATGATGTGCTGTGATGTCATTTTATACTTAATTTCATGTTTTTCAATAACAAATATTTAAGTTATTAAAAATTTATACTTGACTTATGCCTGGAACATATCCATATCACATTAGAGCATTTCACTCTATATAAAAATGACCGGATACATATCCTTTATTACTTTATCAATATCTTGTATTTGCTATATTTTATTTATGATTTCAAAAGTAATATTAAAGTAACATTATCGAGGCAATAAAATTGATCTTCAAGTTGAACAATATGCCATTCGCTAAAACTGCTAATTGTAACATTTATATTCCTTTCGTTTCTTGTAACCTGTCAAAATAATAAATACATACAAATAAGGCATTAGTCTCCTCCGCGCTTTGACTAATCAAGATACAGCTTCGCCCTTTCAGCTGCCTTCTTTTTCCCAAAAGACACCCTAGCGAACAACCACTATATGATCCTTATCTTCTATGAATGCGCCCCACCACACCATTTCCAATAAGTACTTATAAATCAACAAAAGACTAAATCATCATTTTCTTTTTTTATATATGTTGCAATAAATATATTACATTGGAAAAATTTTAGATCATTGCAACTTATGAATTAAGGTATATGATTTCTTACTCGGGTTCCTTCTGCATCTGCTTATGATTTATGTATATAAAGTAAAAATAAATATAGTTAGTTTGAACTAATTGTACTGTTCTACTATGATAATATCAAGACTCATTTTTTTACATTCTGTATCAGTTTATGATTTATGTAAGTAAAGTAAAAATAGATACAGAATGTAAGTATTGTTTGCTTTTTAAACTACTTCCTGAACCTGGAAACTCACTGTTTCATATACTCACTTAAATTGCCTCCTGTAATGCCACCATCATTAAATTTGCAGTCTTTTACTTTAAGTATCTTTACTGCAGGCAGCTGTTTACCGAAATTCATATAGTCTATGGTTCCGAAGTTTGTAAATTCACAGTTTTCAAATTCAACATCGTTCATAATATATATTGCAGAAGGTGAAAGCCCGGTTCTGTCAAATTTTACATTTTTGAATATTGTTTTACCTTCACCCTTTTGCCACCATACAGGATTATTGTGCCAATCTTTTGATAAGTCTCCATAATAACTGTATTTTACTATTTTACAATTTTCTATGAGCATATCTCCCAATATTGAAGGTACAATTTCAAATGATAATGTTCCGCAGTTTTTCACTTTCACATTGAAATGCGTATCCTTAACTTCTGTATTATCTGGATGTAAGTAATATGCAATTAAGCCATCATAATTATTAACACTGTTGCCATCTCTGTTAACCTTGATATTTTCCAGGAATACACCGGGATTTCCTGTGTAATACTTACTTGTCGCAGGCATCATTCTAAAATATGTACTTTTTAATTTGGTATCGTTTATTCCAGTTATATATAAATCTTTTATCTGAATGGTTTCCGGCAAATACTGCATAATATAGTTTTTATCCATTGGAGTGTATATGTAATATAAATCTACTATAGGTATAGGATTTACCAATTCCAATTTCATGTTTTCAATTATTAAGTTGGCATTGTATAATTCAGAATCACTGTCAAAAGTTGTAGTCTGTACATAATATAAGCTAAAGGTTGTAGTACCTGTATATTTCACTTTTGTATCCTTCATCTCTACATTACCTTTTATGTAAGGTGTATCCATCCTTCTGTTTATCAGCATGTAGTGTCCTGTAGTTATATCACAATTATTTACTGTCAGACTTCCCCCATTAATGCAAAAGGGTGTACTGTTGCTGGTTATAACAGCATCGTTTACTATAATATTATAACCCCAATGAGTGTCAATTACTCCTCCATACGCTTCATAGCTTCCTCCGTTAATTGTTGTGTAGTTGTCATACATTCCTGAAACTGCATGGCGTGCATAACTGATATCAGTATTATTTAAGGTTACATAAAGAGAAATTTGAGGACGTACCGGATAACCAAGGCCCTGACGCATAAAGCCTCTTATTTTTGAATTGTTAAAAGTAACATTTACCGCCTCAGATATTAGTACACCTATATATTGGCCAATTTCTTTTTCCAGGTTTTCATTATCCAGCTTTAAATTTTCAAAAGTCACATCACTTCTTCTAACCTCAATAATATTTTTGCCATACTCTGTGACAGTTTTCTCAATGCAAAGTATATCAAGTCCTTCTAATTTCAATGGTCTTTCTCTTTTATACAATTTCATAGCTAATAAATTTTTCATGTTATAACTTTCAACTGTTTTTACCTTAAGTGAACCATCGCTATTTATCCTGTTAGCTTCGTTTTTTGTATAATATCCTTTTTGTTCTGGAGTTCCGCTATACCTATACATGAGTCTCTCATTTGATCTGAATATTACATCATAATCTGCATATTGTTCCAGTTCGGGTATTCTCTTTGTACCTGCCTCAAGGCTTCCTGCAATGCTGCTTCCATTAATTATTACCGGTTCTCCTTTACGTGAGATAATAAACAGAGGAGTTAATCCTTTATTTGTAGTATATATCTTCCCTTTACACTCTACATTTGTTTGAATAAATACCTGTCTATTTACCTGGCTGTCCACATAATAATTACCTTCAGGTATTAATACATCAATGTCCTTTGAGTTTGCATAATCAAAAGCTGTTTTAAAAGCATCAGT
>DAOSDD010000296.1:0-4834 GCA_035362115.1 Clostridiales bacterium
TATTATATCAATGAATTTTAAGAGGTTTTACCACCGCGCAGCGGTTTAGTCCAATAATAATTATATAGTAATCGACCGCTATTTAAACACTACTATGAGTTATGCAACTATCTAAAAGAGAAGTTCTCCAACCAAAATGTGCATTTTTCCGGCATGGGTGCCCAGGGTCCGTTAACTTCTGCTGTACTTATGCGGGGACAGGATTTTATTTATGACGTGTATGACGAGCCGGAAAAGGCAAAGAGATTTCTTGCTCTCCTAACAGACAGCATTGTTGGTTTTCACCATTTTACTAACAAGGTACTTCAAATTCTCCAAACTAAAAATTATACACTAAAATCAAAAAATTATATGATGAAACTAATCATAGTAAAATGTATACTAATAATAGTCAATAGTATATATTGATGCAAATAATTATTTGAACTGTCAATGGCCATATGCTTTATAGAATTATTTATGATAATTAAATAGTTATCACTTTTGTGCAATATTGCTTACTTATGTGATATAAACATAAGAATGATCTCGGAAAGTAATTGTTAATTCCAAAATGTGATACATATTTTACAGCAACAACCTCTTAACCGATAGTTTCGAGTGAATTCAAACATTGCACCTTGAAAATTAAAGAGTTGTGTTATAGGAGAATCAAAAATTGGGCGTATCAAAGCAAACTTATGTCCCGGGACACAGGTTTGTGGGAAATCAATGTGATTTGAGGATAGAGTTTTCTAACCTCATTAAAAGCAAAGACAGTTAAGATGCTATCATGCCTTGGAGCTTAAGTGATTCTTAATTATATGAGCAAATCATAAGGACTATCGGCGGCAGTAGTGCTAAATAGAGTATCTTCATAGAAATACTGCTCATGGTAGTTATCCCATCTCTAATGAGCACCTGGGTCTGAGTAGCGATTGAATAAAATAAAAAGTAGCAGGAGTATCTTTTGATAGTCTTCATGTGGTTCCCAATAACATAACATAAATGAAATCCCTATAATAAATGTAATGGTAAATAATAACATCCATTTCTATTATGGGGGTTGTTTTGGAAAAGTCAAGGTAGAATACAACTATATATGTACTTATATGGAAATTCAAGCTAGAGAATTTGAAGTAAATATATAGAGAATATTGGAGGTATGAGAAAATACTCAAATCTCGAAATATAGATATCGAAAGTGTTTATAGTTTTCGAGAGTATCAATATGAATGTGAGGAGGTATGAAAACAATATGAAGGGTTTGAAAAAGACTTTTTATATCTTTGTTACAGTTATCATAATAATTGGTTTGTGTTTATTATCCTCTTGCAATATCAACAAAGCAGGTACCATTAAAGAGGAAACATCTCAAGGCTTGGGGGTGGATGCAAAAGATGGAATATTACCAATTACTTTTACTGCATTTATTGATAGGCCTGTTTCAGCGTGGAATGGATGGGGTAATGACCCTGTAACTAAGGAAGTAACAAGGAGAACCGGAGTTTCTGTTACAGTTAGTTCTGCAACAACAACTGACAGCACTAAGTTGAGTGCGATGATTGCTACAGATAACCTGCCGGATTTTATAATCACACGGGGCAAGTCTCCCATACAGAATGTACTCTCAGAGCAAGGATATTTACTTGCGCTTAATCAACTGATGGATCAATATGCACCAGAAATGAGGAAAATCGTTCCAAAAGATTTGATTGGGTTATACTCAAATTCTGAAGGTAATTTCTATTTTTATCCGGATAGATTCTATGATGTAGATAGAGTCTTGTCAGTAGAAGGATACGCCGGAGCCGGATCTACAAACATTAGAATAAATTTGACTTTGTATGAAAAGATCGGAAAACCCCCTATGGCAACATTGGATGAGTATAAGGAAGCGTTAAAGCTGATTAAAACCTTATTACCCGATGTGCAATTCCCTATATATGACGGTAATATAGTGATGCCTCACCATAATCAAAACTTGGCACAATTTCTTAACAGGATATATGGAGGTACTGACACAAAATCAATAGCTAATGACGATACAGTTCATTTAAACTTTAAGGACGAATCGTATCTAAAAGCGATTCAATATATAAACAACCTTTACAGAGAAGGTTTATTTAATAAAGAAAACTTTACAATTCAGTCTGAACAATTTAAAGAAGTAATAAACAATGATAAGCTTTTTACTCATTGGGGTCCCGGATGGCCAATAGATTCGGTCCGCGGTACAACAGATAATCCTTATTGGCCTATAGATCCTCCGCAGGTGCCAGGTATACAATTGAAAATAAAGAGCCAGGCATATTCTATAGGAGGTGGGGTTTGTACGAGTATCAGTAAGTCATGTATAGACCCTGCACGGGCAATAAAATACCTTGAATTCATGATTTCCGATGAAGGTCAGCTGCTTTTTGGATGGGGTATTGAAAATAAGGATTATACATACGAAGAGAATTATCCCAGATATACACAATCTGCATCGGATCTTATGTCTGCAGATTGGGATAAGTACAACAGGGAAGTGGGTGCATACAATTATAACTCTGCATGGATACTAAACGGACTTACTGATGTTTGGGCCAGCTATTGGTATGCCAAGACAGCTGATAAATTTATCATGGAGCCCGGAAGGATTATGAAAAAATATGCTGTAAATGAACGGTTAAATGATTTAACTGTGTTACCTCTTGGCGCTGTCGATGAAATACTTATTGAGACTCAAATATTCGAGTTATGGAAGAACTCTCTGCCGTCTATGTATCTTGCTGAAACCGAAGCCCAGTGTATGACAGCATATAATGATTTCATTAATAAAGCTGAAAAACTGGGCCTCAATAAACTGGAACAGGCTTATACCGAGGCTTACAGGAATGTAAAAGAAAAATTAAGTAAATAGATCAAATTAATTACTACGAGTTTTAAGGAAGATATCATAACTTGGGGATATGTGATTAGCTGGACATAAAAGAGAATTTCGCTCAATAATACATATCCCCTGAAATTTATATCATAGTATTATAAGTTTTATAATTATAAGTGAAACATAATATTTAAGCAGAACCTATTATTTAAAAGGTAGTGAAAAAATGCAAAAAGTGAATATAATTATTAAAAAACTAAAAATGCAGAAATATCTACATATAATGACCATACCTACTGTTATATGGCTTATAATATTTTGCTATATTCCTATGTATGGGTTACAGATTGCATTTAAAAATTTCATGTTCAATAAAGGCATATTGGGAAGTGCATGGGTAGGTCTGAAACATTTTATAACATTTTTTACCGATCCTTATATTAAAAATGTTTTGATAAATACTTTCGCGTTAAGTGTTATAAGATCAATCTTAATTTTTCCAATTCCTATTATATTCGCCTTACTTTTGAACGAAGTCTCTAATAGTTTATTTAAAAAGATCACTCAGACCATAAGTTACCTGCCATATTTTATTTCCTGGGTAATGGTTGCAATTATGGCCAATAGCTGGCTATCTACGACAGGGTTCATAAATAAGCTCATGATGTTTCTGGGAATTATTGAGGAACCTTATTTGTTTTTAGGTACTCCAAATGCATTTTGGTGGATTGCTATGTTCCTCGAAATATGGAAAACCACAGGCTGGAGTTCGATAATTTTTCTTGCAGCTATATCTGGTATAGATCAAGAGATGTATGAAAGTTCTTTTATAGACGGAGCAAACAGATTTCAAAGGATATGGTATATTACTTTGCCTTCAATACTTGGGACAATAATGATACTTTTAATATTAACACTCAGCCGTGTACTAACGAGTGCGAATTTTGAAGTTAGTTATCTTCTGAGTAATCCATTGAATTTTTCAAAGTCAGATATACTAGCCACATATATTTTAAGGATCGGTATATCTCTGGGAAGATATTCATATGCAACTGCTGTAGGTTTGTTGCAGAGCGTTGTAGCATTCGTATTGCTTTTTGCAGCCAACTTTGGAAGTAAAAAGGCTACAGATATTAGTTTCTTTTAAATTAAATAGAATTAGAAAAATAAAAAAGGATTGTACATATAAGCTATATTATATATAGTATTTAGAAACAGTTTATGATTATGAAAGGCGGATCGAAATGATAGCTGGAAATAATAAGTCATTATTAGAAAAAACTTTTGAAAGTCTCAATTATTTATTTTTATCATTATTTATATTTTTCACACTGTATCCTTTTTATTATTGTGTTATGTTATCCTTTAATGATGGGAAGGATGCAGAAAGCGGCGGGATCTATTTTTGGCCCAGGTTATTTACTCTAGAAAACTATAGAAGAGTTTTTTCAGATCCGTATATTTTGGTTGGATTCAGAAATTCGATATTAAGAACAGTCATTGGTGTAGTACTTGCCGTATTTTTTACAGCTATGTATGCATATGCTGTTAGCAGAAGAGATTTATTGTTTAAAAAAGTATATTTAACTATTGGTATTATAACAATGTACTTTGGTGGAGGGCTAATACCATATTACATTCTGATTAACAGAATAGGATTAATAGATAATTTCTTAGTATACATTATTCCGGGTTTGTTTTCTATGAGCAATGCAATATTGTTTATTACGTATTTTAGAGATATTCCAGTATCACTGGAAGAATCGGCAAAAATTGATGGAGCCAATGATATATATATATTCTATAAAATAATTTTCCCTGTATCTTTACCAATTTTCGCATGTATAGCTTTGTTTATAGGTGTGAGTCAGTGGAATTCCTGGTTTGATACTATGCTTTATACAAACAGTGACAACCTGGAAACATTACCCCATTTGATGGTCAAAATTTTAAATACTCAGAATTATATGAACGAAATGGCAGCTA
>DAOSDD010000297.1:0-4825 GCA_035362115.1 Clostridiales bacterium
TTAAATTTTTCATCCAATACATAGATAATATGAAACCTGTCAAAATCCATGTTTTTTAATATATTCCCAAGAGACATTGTTTTTATAACCACCAACTCCCTTACGGGATAAATGCCTTTTTTCAATAACCTTGAACGTCTGAAGAGTATTTGTTTCATATTCAATAAAGCTCCCTCCATATCTTTTGATATTATTAAAATAATTATATATATACCTATAATTATTAAACTTATATTAAAAAAAGAAGAAAAAAGTATTTGTACTAAACCAAAGAGTATAAAAATTATGGAAAAGGTCAAAGATATCCTTTTCATGTATCTACCTGCAATAATGAGACCTTTTTTTGAAGCCAGTATGTTGACTAGGATTCTGCTTCCATCTAGAGGTATAACTGGTAGGATATTAAATATGGCAAGATATAAGTTTGTTTTTGCGAAATCAGTAATATTTTCTTTATAAATTAATATACCGGTTATGTACTTGCATAATAATTGTCCTGATATAAATAGTAATGCATTTGTTATAGGACCGATCAAATAAATAAAAATTTTTTTCCATAGGCGGTCTGTACTTTCTTCGATAATAGCATTAAAACCAACTGGTAAGATCCTTATACCATTCACTTTAATTCCTAACACTAATGCAGCAATTACATGGACTGTCTCATGCAGTAAAATTGATATAAATGCATACAGGAAACTTTCAAAGTATTTCATTCGAATTTGTTGTTATTATAGGTACATTTATAAATTCCAGAGGATTTTGGGGTCTTTCGTCCTTCCATATTTCAAAGTGAAGATGAGAACCTGTAGAAACACCTGTACTTCCAACCTCCGCTATAATATCCCCTTTGCTCACCTTCGTTCCCTCTTTTATCAAGATTTTAGAACAATGAGCATATACGGTTGTTATCCCCCCTGAATGTTTTAACTTTATGTACCTTCCATACATACGGTGTTCAGATATTTCAATTGCCTCTCCGGCTTCTACTGCTTTTATTTGTGTATCTATACCTGTTTCAATATCTATACCACTGTGATATTTAAGTTTATTTGTGACAGGATCCAGTCTTTCACCAAAAAAAGATGAAACTACGCCTTCTACAGGTACAATAAATTCAAGCTCAAGGCTCTTATTATTTCCAGTTGTATTTTCTATATATGCACTATCTGTAATGGTTTTTTCTGAATCTTCACTTTCCTTTTCATTTCCTTTTTCATTCTCTTTTTCTTTTTCTATTTCCCCATTATCTATGTTAAACATACTATTAATTTGATTATAAATATTATTAATATCCATATCCGATGATAATACCCATTTGGCATTAGTAGTAATAAATTGTGTAATAGTGGCATCAATCTTGCTTATACCCCAAATAATAAGAAATATTAGTATCGATACAAGAATTTGTATTTTGATTATTTCACCTAATCTGTTGTTTTCTTTTACCCGTGACTTTCTTTTCCTGTAAGTTGGATTATTACGGGAATATCTGGACCTTACAATAACATCATCCATATGCCGCCCACACCCTTTTTTACATAAATTAATTTTGGGGAGCAATCATATTATTAAAACATATTGCTCAAAATGCATTGTTCATATAAATTATATTGTACAAGTCCAGGATTTATTACTACTTATATTTATGGCGAGGAACAAATAGAAAATGTGCTTGCGCATTCATATTTACCTGTTTACCAGTTCTCTCCACCCAAGATCTCCTCTTTCCAAACCCTTGATTAACATTTCTGCAGTGGCAATGTTTGTAGACACCGGTATATTATAGATGTCGCAAAGACGAATTATAGAATTTACATCAGGTTCATATTCCTGATCAGTTAATGGGTCTCTGAAAAATATAACCAAATCCATTTCATTGCAAGCTATTCTTGCACCGATTTGTTGCGCTCCCCCCAGGGGGCCGGGGAAAAACTTATATACGCTTAATCCCGTTGCTTCCGTAACAGTTGTCCCTGTTGCACCAGTTGCATATAAAGTATGGTTTTCAAGTATGGACTTATATGCTATGCAAAAATCTGCCATTAATTCTTTTTTTTTATCATGTGCTATAAGTGCAATATTCATAATAATCAGACAAATCCTGTTATTTTCTATTTTTCAAACTTTTAATTGGAATATTGGCCACTAATGCCGGCACAATACTTTCTCCATCATCACTCTTTGTGCGTGTCAGTTGTATATCAAGTGATTCCTCATCTACATCAATATAATTGGTTATAACCTTTATAATTTCACTCTTTATCATTTCCAAAAACTGAGGAGATACATTGGCTCTGTCATGAATCAGTACCAGTTTCAGCCTTTCCTTAGCTACTTCCTTCGATGCCCTTGGTCTTGAAAAAAACTTAAATAAATCGAAAAACATACTCCTTCTCCTTTTCAGGTTGATTTAATTCCCAGAAATCTCTTTAGTCTAAACATAAATCCTTCATCATCTTCAAGATTTAATAGTGGTACTTCCTCACCATCGATTCTTTGTGCAATATTTCTGTAAGCTTGTCCGGCTAATGACTTTTGATCAGTAACAGCAGGTTCTCCCCTGTTGGTAGATACAACGATTTTTTCATCGTCGGGTACTATTCCAATCAGGTTAACAGCCAATATATCCTTGACATCCTCAATACTCATCATTTCACCGCGCCTTACCATATCAGTTTTTATCCTGTTTATGAGAAGTCTAGGGTCTCTTAATTCTTTGGATTCCAGGAGTCCTATAACTCTATCTGCGTCTCTTACGGCAGATACTTCAGGAGTTGTAATAACAATTGCCTTATCAGCGCCAACAACAGCATTATTAAAACCCTGCTCAATTCCGGCAGGGCAATCAATTATGGAATAATCAAACTCTTTTCTCAATTCTTCACAAAGTTTCAACATTTGTTCAGGCTTTACCGATGACTTATCCCTTGTTTGAGCTGCAGGTAAAAGAAACAGTCCTTCATAACGTTTATCCTTTACCAGGGCATTCCTTAATTTACATCTGCCTTCTACAACATCTACAAGATCAAACACAATCCTATTTTCCAGTCCCATTACAAGATCCAGATTTCTTAACCCTATATCAGCATCTACAAGCACAACTTTTTTATTATTTAATGCAAGAGCTGTTCCCACATTTGCAGTAGTCGTAGTTTTACCTACTCCGCCCTTCCCTGAAGTAATTACAATAACCTCACCCATTAAATTAAACCCCCTGTATTATGTTACATCTAAAAAAACTATATATCTATTTATGTAATTTGTCAATCTTGATATCTAGTTTACCTTTGAGGCAAAAATCTCTCAATATAAATCATATCATCTTTAACATATGCAATTTCTGGAACCATAGGCCCCTTGACCCCTGTATCATCCGGAGGCCTGGTAATAATACTTGCTATTCTCAGTTGTACAGGCTGCAAATTTAGAGCTGCTACAATGGCTTCTCTATTGCCATCCATACCTGCATGGACGGTTCCTCTAAGAGTACCCATTACAATAATATTCCCTGTAGCTTGCACCTCTGCCCCAGGGTTAACATCCCCAAGGATGACTACATTACCATTGAAGTTCAATAATTGTCCCGATCTTACTGTTCCTCTGTAAAATTTTGTAACCCCCTCTTCTATACCTTTAAAATAATATTCTTTTATGTAAGATACCGGTTGGTCATTTTCTTCGATATCGAAACTATTTTCCAATACATTTGGGTCATGGTTGGTATCTTCATCAAACGCTAATATTTCTGCCTCTGTTATATCAGACATCAATTGGGAAATTCTTTCTGCTTCATCAGGAGACAATGTTTTACCACGATACTTTACAACAAGGGACGCACCTTTAAAAAACCTGCCGGCAGAAGCAAGTTTTTTCTCCACTTGGTCATATATTTTCTCGAAATCCTCATCTTCTTTCATTAAAAGGATTAAACCATTATTTGTTGCTTTAAAAACTATACTGTTATTCTCATCCATAAACAATACCTCCATGAAAATTAAGTAGTAAATACTAATACCTGGTCAGTATTCTGTACTTAATATACTATAATACTTACTTAGTATCTTCTTGTTGCTTTACCTTCAAAATCAAATCTTCTGTTGACTTTTGCTACAATATAATGTATTAATACCGAAAAAGCGCTATTATATAAGGCTTCCGGGAAAACTATCCTTTTAAGAGCAAAAAGCAACCTTGGTCTCAAGCTGCCAAATCCACTCAATAAATAAACTCCGCTTTCAAAGACTATTGTCAAAGCAAAAGTAAACAAAACTACAACAATAACATTATCCTTATATAGCCTTCTACTTGACAGGCCGGTAATTGCTCCCAGATACATGCCTAATATGGAATAAAATCCCATAATCTTACCTGAAACAATATCATGGACCAATCCAGCAAATAAACCTATCGCTGCCCCCCCTGCACTTCCTTCCAGTATTGATGAACAGACAATATACACAAGAATCAGGTTGGGTTTAATATCATTAATTCTAATATAATCCAAAAGGGTTGTCTGTAAAAGTATTATGATAAAAATACCTACTATGCAAATAAAAACTTTCGCCCTCATTATTTTACCCCTTTGCCCGACTGTTCTTTAATTTCTTTCCTTTTCAAAACAAATACTTCCTGGAGCTTTTTTAAATCTACCTCTGGTTCTATAACCCCATATCTGTCCAATTCACTGTCAGAATGCCTGATTTCTTTCACTCTCCCTACAAGTATGCCTTTAGGATATATCCCCCCTAGGCCTGATGTTTCAATTACATCATTAAAAGACACATCTATGTTGATTGGGATGTTATACATATGGCAAAGTCCT
>DAOSDD010000298.1:0-4820 GCA_035362115.1 Clostridiales bacterium
AATAGCCAATGATTGAGCATAAACTTCTTCTATCCTTTTTGGTCCTCCGGCACAACCTGCAATATATACGCCTGTAGTTTCAGGGCTTTTTACATATTTTAAAAATCCATTCTCATCCTGTTCCAGCATGCATATCTCGGCAATATGCTCTACATCATTTGCAGGATGTATTCCTTCTGAAAGAACAATCAATTCATAATCCCTTTCTATTAGTTTACAGGTCTTTGGATCTTCATAGATTATTTTTGCAGGATTGCCACTATTAATCTTTACAGGTCTACATTCTATAAACTCAATGTTTTCATTTTTCATAGAATTAAAATATTCTTTGTTTTCCACCCATTGCAAATCCATATAAAAGAATGATATTATAGTTTCCGGGTAATATTGTTTTATTACCTTGGCTGCTCTGGTTGAATAGGCGCAACAAATTCTAGAACAGTACATAGCTTTTTCTTTTATATCTCTCGAACCGAAGCATTGGATAAAAGCTATACTTTCTGGATTTTTAGCATATAACTCTCCAAATAATTCACTTGTACCTCTACATGAAATAACTTTTTCCAGATCACTGCCTGTTATTATGTTATTGCTGGTATCAAATTCCAGACATGATGAAGATAATAAAGAAAAATTGTTAAAACCAATAGAAACAACTATAGATTCTATCTCATTCAGGATTTCTGTACTATTTCCCACTTTCACCATAACTGAATAATTACCTTTGCTGCCATATATATCAATTAATTTAGCATTGGTTAATATCTCAATTTTACTATTACTATCTATGTTCTCCCATAAATCCCCTACAAGACACAGCCCACAATTATTGCATTTATCAGTAGCTTTACAACCATAGTTTTTAACTTTACCACCAATATTTTCTGATTTCTCTAAAATTGCTACTTCAGCACCCCTATCTGCAAGTTTTTTTGCAACAAGGCATCCTGCAAGTCCTCCGCCTATCACTACTACATGGGCCATTTTCTATCACCTATTCTAATAATTGTCACATAATTTATTGTTTTTTAGCACATTAATTATTAATTTATATAATATTACTTTTTGTTTCATCAGAAAGTCATTTCATGACTTTCTGGACGATAACCATATTATTTCATAAACTGAAAAGGAAAGTATAGAAAATGTTTGCTTTTTTTTGTACTTTTTAGTTAATTTTGTTCACATTATTAGGGTAACTTTTCTTATAGCGGCTAGCCATTATGCCGGTACAAGCTTTGAAAACACGGCTGAAATATAGCTGATCCTGATAACCTACCGATTCAGCAATTTCTTTTAAAGATAAATCAGTTTGCATAATTAACTCACACGCTCTCTTTACTCGAAGAGCAATAATATAATTTTTGGGTGAAAAACCTGTACACTGTTTAAAAATTGTCCGGTAACGGCTTATGCTCAGATGTTCAATTGCTGCAAGCTGCTTTAGCGATATGTTAGAGTTGAAGTTTTTATGTATAAACTTAATTGATGCTTGTATTCTGTCTCGATTGGCTATATCACGACCGGTTACCAAATTGGAGACACTTCTGCCTAAATTTATACATATCGAAATAAGATGCGATGCAGCAGCTATCTCGAAACAATAATCCCGGAGTATAAATTCTGTAAACATATTATTAAATACATGTATTACTTGTTTATTAAAACCGGCACTAAAAATATTATTTCCATACAACTTGCAGTTTTCCAGCAGTTTGTCTGCACCATAACCGGTAAAGTGGACCCAATAGTAGATTACTCCTTCATCTCCCTGACCTATATATTTATATTCACAGCCTGGAAAAAATATTATAAACTGGCCGGCACATATATCTTTCATTTCACCATTTACAAGAACACTCATCATGCCCTTGCACATATATAGTAAATAATAGTCTTTCCGTCCAGACTTATTGTGAGTTGTAAAAGGGTGAGGTAAAACACAGCAACCTGTACAATTTACAACAAGATAACGGTCATTAATCTCTTCGTTACACCCAGTACTTTCCCAAATACGATAATATGATTGAGCTTCCATAGCATCCAACATTTTCCCATTTCCTCCCTCAATATATTTCATGTTTCCGTATACAGTTGATTTGTCCATATAAACAACCGATTTGTTTATTGTAGTGTCTCCAAACGTATTATACATTTAATTATAGCAACATTTCAACAGTTGTTGCCGGAGAAATAATAGCTATAAACAATAACTAAAAACGATAGCTAAAAACTTTAACTGTAAATGATGGATGTATGTTATAGCTGTATGTTATAGCTATTATGCTAAACTAAGAAAGAAGCCGTTTCCGCTTCAGGTTGGGTAGCATTTTCGAAAGCTTTATTTATTTTGCTTTCGAAAAAATTGTACTGCCGTAAATATTGCAACCGGAAAGGATTCGCTGCTTAGTAAGTATTAGAAAATGCAATGCCAAATAAATAATGAAAACTGTTGAAAATTACAGAATGAAGGGAGAAAATGTTATGAAAAAAGCAATAAATGCTTGGTCAGTACCCAATCATATTACCTTTGCAGAAACGTTTCGTGATATTTCATGTGCAGGATTTGATGGAATAGAATTAAATCTAGACGCAGATAACTATTCCAGCCACTCACTTACAATGGGTATAGGAAAAGATACTTTCAATGAAATAAACAGTCTTTCAGAAGAATATAACCTTAAGGTTGTCAGTATTTCTACCTCTCTTACTGGGGGAAAATTAGGTTCTGATAACAAATCAGTTCGTGAATCCGGTAAGGATTTAATTCGAAAACAACTGGAATGCGCAGCAGCACTTGGTGCAGATAGTATTCTTACAGTACCGGGTGGTATGACCGATAGCATTTCTCTGCTTAAAGCATATGAAAACTCATTTATGGCAATTGAAGAGCTCAAACCCGAAATAGAATCTGCAAAAATTTATGTTGGTCTTGAAAATGTCTGGAATGGTTTTTTTACTTCTCCATTTGATATGAAAAACTTCATCGACAAACTTAATTGTACATACATTGGAGCATATTTTGATGTTGGAAATGTAATAGCATTTTCTAATCCTGAATATTGGATTGAAATTCTAAATACCCGTATATGTAAAATACATGTAAAAGATTTTATGCGTAATAATGGTATTAATAGAGGAGGGTGTTTTGTAAATCTTCTGGAAGGTGATGCTAATTGGAATAAAGTTATTACTGAACTTTGCAAGATCGGTTATAATGGTTTTCTTACAGCTGAGCTTGGCATGATGATGGAATGCCCTGAATATTTATACAAAATTACATCAAAGGCTCTTGATATAATAATTAATGTTAGGTAATAGTAATCAATATTAATCAATAGTATTTAAGGTATTTAATGATTGATGTCGGTGTGTATTTTCCCTGAAGGTACTGGTATTAGGCCAATTATTATACAATTACAAAAACTTATAATTAGTAATTAAAATTATTAATCTGAAGTTTTGCATTTTTATTATAAAACCTGATTTGAAGGCATTTATATCTGAACATGAAAGTAGCTGATTTGAAGACTTTCAACAAAAAGTGTAAAACCATATTATGATTGTTCCCCAGAAAGCCGTTTTACGACTTTTCACTGCAGGATTACCTGCAGTGAGTTGCAACTTTGTTGCAACCTGGCGCAATCTAATATGGCTATCCAGCCTTCTTGCGAAGGCTGATGAAATTCAAGATGCCTTAAATTTCATCAGAAAGTGAATTCATGACTTTCAGGGTGATAACCATATTATTAATAAAAAATTAAAAAATAGTTTACTATAGGAGGTAGTTATATGAAAAAGCTTGCAATGATAGGTTGTGGAGGAATAGGGAAATATCATCTAAATCATCTTTTGAGCTTTAGTGATATTGAATTGGCTGGTTTCTGCGACCCAATTCTTGAACAGGCAGAAAAATTTGTTTCAGAAGCAGGAAGTGGTAGAGCATTTACAAATTATAAGGAAATGTACGACAAAATAAACCCTGATATGGTATTTATTTGTATACCACCTGCAGAACACGGCGAGGTCGAATTTGAAACTATTAACCGTCGCATTCCGTTTTTTGTTGAGAAGCCAATTGCATTATCCACGGATCTTGCCAAACAGATTTGTTATGAGGTAAAAAAAGCTGAACTAATTACAGCTGTGGGTTTTCAATGTCGTTACAGTAATCTTGTTGAACCAAATGTTAGATTTATAAAAGAAAAAGAAATTATATTCGTTGATTGTATACGTATTGGCAGTGTTCCCAGAGTTGCATGGTGGAAAAAGCGTTCAGCTTCCGGAGGTCAGATTGTTGAACAGACAATTCATCAATTGGATATTATAAGATATGTGCTTGATGAGCCGAATGAGGTGTTTACAATGGGAACGAAGGGTTTTATTACCGATGTTGAGGATTATGACACTGAGGATTTGTCAACAACTGTTGTGCGATTTAAAAGTGGTGCTCTTGCTACTATTTCGACCGGATGTTATGCTACAAGCAGTAATGCTGCAGACAGCAAAATTGTTTTCAGTTCCCGTGATTCAAGAGCAGAATTACGTATTTTAGATGATCTGAAAATATTCGGTGATGATGAAATTGCATATAAAGAGAAGGGTGATGCCGGTATTCTTTGCGATCGTGCATTCATTGATTCGGTACTAACAAGTGATGGTTCAAAAATCCGCTCTTCCTATGAAGATGCAGTATGTACTCTGGAGTTTGCATTGGCCTGTAACCGTTCAATGGACACAGGACTACCGGTAGAAATCGGTTCTTAACCTAGGAGTGCGCTCGGAAAGTCCAAGTTATACAAGCAGACTGCAAGAAGAAC
>DAOSDD010000299.1:0-4794 GCA_035362115.1 Clostridiales bacterium
TGCTACTAATCCGTGATTGCGGTATTCGGGCAATACATCGATTCCGATTGACCACATTTTTGAACTCCACCAATATGCTCCCACTATTCCTGCAATTCTATCTCCATACCTCCAATCTCAAATGGTATCACAACATTAAATTAAACCTTTTATTTGATGCACAAAAATCATGCCACTAGAACCTCATTGATCCACAAATCCGTTCATCTGTTACATCATGCAATTGTAATTTGTTATCTGTTATAAACTGTTTTTGCCACTTCCATAGCAAATCTCTCTGCCGATATAGCTTTTGGCAATTCTTATTGCCATAAAATTTTGCTAATACATCTATATCAGGAATAACATTATAATATCTTTCATCAAGCTCAATTATATAGTTAATAATCTCATCACAAGTCATCGTTTCGAGCATATCGATATTGTCAGGGCGTAAAGCCAAGATAAGATTTCTTGATGTATACTGAGAAAAACTGTTGCCATTAAGCCAATCTTCTTCCGTTTTATATCCGGATACATTAATATAGTGTTTTATTTTGTCTGACATAGCTTCATAGGACTGGAGTGTTAACCTAACATTTTCTAAATTTTCCCCATTTCCGCGGTAGTCCTGTAAGAAGCCATGGATTGCTGCATCTACACCTATATATTTTTGTAGCAATGATAATAAATCTACAATTTGGTCTTTGTTATCTTCAAGTATGACAAAAGTTGGCTCGGGTATGATACCAAGCTCTAAAGCGATTTTTAAAATATTAAGCAAATACGTAAAGTCACCTTTTCTTGCAGCAAATTTATCATGATATTCTTCAAGACCATAAAAAGTTGTGTCAATGCTTTTAATCCCTGCATTTTTAGCATTTATTAAGTATTCTGCCAATTCTGATTGATTTTTAAGTTTTAATCCGTTAATCTGTAAATACCGGATGCCTAAAAATCCGAAAGATTTGTTTAACTCAATATTATCTATAAGTTCAGGGTAATCGGCACAATGGCTGATTGCATAGCATAGCCAAAAATCATTCAACTTTTTTCCTTTTTGCCATTCATTAAAACGCAATGCCATTTTCTTGCCTCGATAGTATGGAATCCCATCACTTGCTTTTTTGCATGAGCGAAAAAAGCAATACCTACATGCACATGCACAAGGTATGTTATGATTGATTATCATTATTCCTCTGTTGACCATTTTATCAACTCCTCTCGCAATTAAAATAATCATCAGATTATAATAATGCTTTATATTTTATAGACTGATTATTAGCAATATTTAATCAAGCTTGGGATCATATACACCAGTGAATTTATTCTGATAATTATTATCTATCCGAATAAAACCTAAAATTTTATCATATCTGCTTCTACGAATTACACCTGACTGGTTCTTACTATCTTTGTTGCCTTCTGCAACAAGCATATTGTTATCATCACATGACAGCATAATGCCTATATGGTCATTGGACTCGTCAGTTATTAACTTTTCGTAAATTACAATATCTCCTCTTTCTGGCATAAAACTATTTTCATCGATACTATGAAAATAGTTAACATCATCCAGCCGTGCCCATTCAAGCCATGCATAAACACCTGCAAAACGGCATGAACCACTAGGGTATCTAGTAGGCAGTGAGAAACCGGCTTTTTTACAGCAATGATAGACAAGCACACCACCCATTTCTTAATACCTTATAGATATTATCATCAGGCCAATAACGGCATATATCACAGTAGTCTTTATCGCCAGGAATTCCTAAAATTGTTTTTGAAGCGAGTGTCTCAGCAGAATCAGCAAGCATTTTGCGTTTGCCGCAATAAGAAACTTCGTCACTACATTTTTCTTCTTCGGCTTCCTGAAAATCACACGGTAGTAATAACTCATTTATGATTCTTTTCAGGCGTGTAGCTTCATTTTCATGAACTCTTTTAAAGACATTATAAAAGTAATGTTGTAAAACATCAGCATCTTTTACAATTTCATCATAAACATCATTTATGATATTTTTATTACTGTGATGAAAAATAGCATCTAGTATTATTTTTTGTTCCTTTTTTGTAAAAATACCTATATCCCGGATTATTAGTCTTACAGCTTCAGCTCCATTTTGTACATGAAATTCATGTATATTTGTTTTATACATATAAAAGTAATGAAGCATACCGGCAATAGCTGCAAGTTCTGGGTCAAGACTTCTTTTTTACGCCGACATTACAGCAAATTCAGATACCCCATATAAATGGAGATACGCACAGTGTTTTTCTTCTGCATCAACCATTTGAGTCAACATTTCATCAACCACTACCCTAACGCTTTCCAACCGTTTGCCACCTTTAGTAATCATACAAACATCATAATACCGATTGTCAAGGGTAGGTAATAAGAAACCCGGCTTACCGTTTTATTGGTTTACAGGGTATTCCTCTATTTATGCTTAATACTTATCAAGAAACTCCTTTGGTGTCAATATCTCAGGACGCTCAATCCCGATATCCTTGAAATCTTTGTCACCCGTAATCAATATATCAACGTCCGCTATTATAGCAGTGTGTAAAACCATATAATCTTTGCCATCTCGGATTTCAAACAATAGAGTACCATCATAATTCTCATGCGAATATACTAATTCATATGATAATGCTGTTAAAAATTTCTCAATAGCTTTCATTTTACTTGGAAATTTTCTGTCAACTACCGATTTCAATTCTTCAACAACATACGTTGAAAGAACCAATGTATAATCTTCTACCGCCTTCTCTATTAATCGGCTCAAGTTATCACTCCGAAAAAGTATTGCCAAATGAGAACATTTGTATCAAGCATTATTCTCATAGTTGCTTCTCCAATTTTTCTTTTCTAAATTGCTTTACCATATCTACAACACCATCTTCTGTTTCTAACCCCACTCGTTCAGCCTCCCCAGAAAAGGCATCCTGAACCTCGCGCAGAGCAACCTTGGTTGAGTTCTCCATAACCACCCGTCCGTTTTCTTCGATGAAAATAACCTTATCTCCATCCTTTAAATTGAGTTTCTTTCTGATATGAATCGGTATTGTTATCTGCCCTTTTGCAGTAATTTTTGCAAGTTCCATATATCTAAACTCCTTTCTATGAATTCCATGTATTCCTTACTTTTATTATATGCTATTTCGTAACATTTATCAACATAAAACGAAGGCCAGATAGTGCCAATTTACTGTAGGGAAAAGATAACAGATAACACTCTAGTATCCAAATTATTATTGTTATAGTTTTCAGCTTTAATAATCTTTCTTTATTGATTATAGCATAACAGAACCATTGCCTACAACTGAATTAAATTTAACATATTATTTAAAGTACAACTTTGGTACTAATTTGGTACTAATTGGATACAAAAAGTACGAAATCAGTACAATAATGGATATCTCTTTACACCACTATGAAACAGAAGCATAAAAGCAATTGCACAAAATAATTACAGGTATAACAATTTATACATGCGAAAGCATGAAATAGTAATAAGTTTTTATCACAAATTGTTATATACCTCTTTATCGTCTGACTAACATATATCTCAAGACCTTTCACGGCATAAACGGTTTCCCTCCCGGCAAAGCCGGGTCCCTTCCATTTATTTCACGGTGTCTTGACCTATATGTTCCACCAAGCCACTGAACAATTGTCGAAGGATGAAGGGAAGAAGAAAGTTAAATTCTTGTTTAATCGGTGCTTAAATTATACTACAATGTGTTTTTTTACCCACATCTACCGGTTATCGATCTTAATTCGTTATATAATCCGGTTTTTCGCCCTGCTTTTACAGCAGGTAGGTTTCTATTCCAGACATTTTCATATCCACTCGCCGTTCCCTTTAATTCTCTTATTAATTCGTCTTGTATTACTTGTTTTTTGCTTCCTTAAGCTTTTGGGCCATAATCAGGTAATAGATCTTACCACCGTTCTTTTTGTAGATTATTAGTTTGGACATCTTGGCAATACCTACCATTGACCATCCCATAGGTCTGCTGCTTAATCGGCTCGAAAATATATGACTCACATGGCCTTCTGCACTGCATCCGACTATTTCAAATCCCTTTACTGAACATTCTCAGCAACACTTGCATAAGTGTGAACTGCTTCTTTGTGTCAGCTAATTGTAATTTTATAAAAATTTGATATAATAAAAGTGATAGAAGATGTGTTATAAGCAGGAAAATATTATTAATAACTATGGAGGAAACTTCATGAACCAACAGACTCAAGGAAATCGTATATATGCAAAATCAACAAAACTGTTTGATCCAAAGATTGATTTTGCCTTTAAGCAAGTATTTGGGCAGGATAATCCTGAATGCAAAAAAGTACTCTTGCATCTTTTAAATTCTACGTTTCAGAGGAAAAATGGTTTAGGTATAAAATCCATAGAATATGTAAACCCTTATCTTGACAAGGTATATGATAATGATAAGGAATCAATACTGGATATTAAGGTGAAAAATGAAAACAATGAATTAATAGATATAGAAATGCAAATTGCCAGCCATACACATTTTATTAAGCGTTGTCTGCTTTACTGGGCATCTATGTATGATAAACAGCTTTCTGAAGGAGAAGATTACAACAAACTAAAGCATTGCATAGTAGTCAGTATTGTAGATTTTGAACTTGACGCATTAGCTGAAATGGATGATTATCATGGGGTTTTTGAATTGCTGGAACGTAATTGTTACATTAAAATGACAGACCATTGTGAGCTACATTTTATACAACTACCTAAAGTGCACTTTAAATGTGAGCTTAAGGACACTGATAATCTG
>DAOSDD010000300.1:0-4740 GCA_035362115.1 Clostridiales bacterium
CACTTATCTCCTTTCTACAGTAATATACTCACGCTTTTGAGCAACACTTTTGTACGCCGGTCTGATTATCTTTCCGGCATTTACAATTTCTTCTATACGATGTGCACTCCAGCCTGCAATTCTGGCAATGGCAAAAATCGGTGTAAATAATTCCTGCGGGATATCAAGCATCCTGTATACAAAGCCCGAGTACAGATCAATGTTAGCACTGACGCCTTTATATATTCTTCGCACTTTTCCTATCACTTCCGGCGCAATTTTTTCCACTTTCATATAAAGGTTATATTCTTTCTCCAGACCCTTTTCTTTTGCCAGTTCTCCCACATGTTCCTTGAATATTTCTACTCTTGGATCAGATATGGAATATACAGCGTGACCAATCCCATAAATCAAACCGGAACAATCAAAGACTTCCTTATTAAGCATTCTTAACAGGTAATTTTCAATTTCATCGTCATCATCCCAGTCTTTAAGGTTTTGCTTAAGGTTTTCAAACATTTGGACAACTTTAATGTTTGCACCGCCATGTCTTGGTCCCTTTAAAGATCCTAAAGCTGATGCAACCGCAGAATAGGTATCTGTTCCTGTGGAGGTTACTACGTGGGTTACAAAGGTTGAATTATTTCCTCCCCCATGTTCTGCATGCAGCACAAGTGCAAGATCAAGCAATCTTGTTTCAAGATCTGTGTACTTGTTGTCAGGTCTTAACATGTGCAGGATATTCTCAGCTGTACTTAAATCTTTTTTGGGACTGTGGATATATAGGCTGTTTGCCCCATGATAGTGGGAATATGCCTGATATGCATAAACTGCCAGCAGAGGGAAAAGTGCAATTAACTTCATGCACTGCTTCACCACATTTTTTATTGAAGTATCCTCTGGGTTGTTATCATAGCTGTATAACGCTAAAACACTCCTGGATAACCCATTCATAACATCCTTACTTGGAGCTTTTAAAATCAGATCACGGACAAATCCCGTTGGTAGTGTACGGTATGAACTTAAAAGGCATTCAAAATCATCTAGTTCACATTTTTTAGGTAAATTGCCATAAAGTAATAAATATGCTGTTTCCTCAAATCCAAACTGATTATGGCTTAAAAACCCATTGACCAGGCTATAAATATCAATGCCTCTGTATGTTAATCTTCCGGGGGCAGGTACCATTTCATTGTCAACTTCAATATATGCATTTACATCTCCTATCTCTGTTAAACCAACCAGCACTCCCCTTCCGTCCAGGTCGCGAAGACCTCTTTTTACCTGATACTTACTATATAACTCAGGGTTTATATAATTGCTATCTTTAGCTAAACTTGTATATCTTTCAAGCATATTTTCTTCAAAATTATTATTCTTATCATTATTCAATTCCATATTTCTTTACCTCCCCTTTTGATAATAATGTAAATGAAAAAGTAAATATCATGTATATATGCTACTTTTAACCATAATATTGCTAAGTTAATATGTAATATTATTCCAGCACAAATTCAGCATAAATGTAGCATAAATCATACAAGAAATCATGATTCATTTTAATTAGGATTCCTATTTAATTTTTACTTATTAAAAATTAAATCTAAATCTAAAATAAGAAGTCTGTGAATAAAAGAACAAAAACCCTCCTTCCCTTCAACGCTTCCGAGGTTAGCTGACGGATTCGGACTGAAAGGAATTAGCCCTACCAGGATTTTAACATCCCGGATTCACCCCATAAAATTGGTTCCCCCGTATCCTGCATAAATAAGCAGAAATTCAGCAAATAAATCTGTAGATTGCTTCAGCTAACAGATAAGCCTTCAGCCTATTGACAAAATTCATAAGCTTTCAGCTAATTACCTGTACCATTACATTTTTATTTAATTACATTTTATAATAACACTTTTCCCATTATAATGCAAATAGAATTTTTTATAATACATTTGTCAATTTCCGCAATATGTTTGGTACAATGGTTGAAACTCAATCGTGAAAATGGGTATAATATCTATATGTTAATATCACTGCTGCATTGGCAGTATTTGTTTTGATTTTTTGCAATTCCAGCAATAATTCTTGAAGGGGGATTTATTAAAATGGGAATGGTTGTCGGATCAAAAGTATGGTTTATACCTGATGGCTATTATTCATCAATCAGTAACGGTAAATTATTTAAAAGCCATGAGGCAATTTGTGTTTTAAACCCTGGGAAAAGTGATGCCCACATATCTATTACTCTGTATTTTGAAGACAGAGACTGCATGTCTGGCTTTAAAGCTCTTTGCAAGGCTGAAAGAACAAACCATATTCGTATGGATAATTTGAAAAGTGAACGTGGGTATTGTGTTCCCATGGACGTTCCTTATGCAATGATGGTGGAAAGTGATGTGGAAATAATTGTTCAATACAGCAGGATGGATACTTCTCAAGCTGAAATGGCTTTGATGACTACAATAGCTTATCCGTTTAAGTAAAAGTTCAATAAAAAAATCACAGTACTTTTGTAACCAGTATAGTGTTTCTCAAATACCTATACAAATGAAAAACCTGCGAAACCGTAAAATCATCGGGATTCTCGTCTTTTCAGGAAAATGAGGTAATTTGAGAACACACTACTATAAGTGGTTATAACTCTTTCATTCCTTTACACTGCCTGCAAGTATGCCTGCAACAAAGTACTTTTGCAAGCATAAAAATAGAGCATAAATAATCAAGCTGGAAACAATTGTTGCAGCCATAAGCTGATTCCATAAAATCTCAGCTTCGTCCCTGAACATTGTCAGCGCAATTTGAACAGTTTTCATATTATCGGAATTAGTCATAATTAACGGCCAATTATATTCATTCCATGTTCCTGTAAATTTTAATATGCCAAGAGAAGCCAGGACAGGTTTAGACAATGGTATGTATATTTTAATAAAGGTCATGAATCTGCTGCAGCCATCAATTCGTGCTGAATTATCAATATCCTGCGGGAAAGTCATATAGAACTGACGGCAAAGGAATACACCAAAAGAACCTGCAATAAAAGGTATTATAAGTCCTGCATAGGTATTTATCAGTCCCTTTCCTCCTGCGCCAAATATATTGTTTCCACCTGCAAGAGGAAATTTTTTCATCATAATAAAAAGAGGAACCATAGTTACCTGGGGTGGAATCATCATACCCACCAAAAGCAGTATAAACAAAAAATTTCTACCCTTAAACCTGATGCGGGCAAATACATATCCTGTCATGGAATTTATCAAAAGGCTGATAATTACTACAATTACTGTGACATAAACGCTGTTAAATAGATATCTTCCCCATGCTCCATTTTTCATTGCTTTTGCATAATTAACAAATTGAAGCTCCTTTGGGATAAATGCCAATTCCGGCGAATATATTTCTTTCATTGTCTGCAAAGATACAGAAAGCATGATTATAAAAGGTATAGCAGTAACAACTGCAAACAATACTACTACAATCAAAGTAGATATTTTATAAAAATCTAGTACATCAGCAGCTCTGGCACAAGGTTTTGCTATCAAAACCTTTTTTTCCCTGTCATTATTTGCACTTATTACTTTCTTCTTGGTTTTTTTATCTGTATCTATAAGCTCCATTTATAAGCTCCATTTCTATATCAGATTTCATCATTTTGACCTTTTCCCTTCCCAAGCTTCATATTCATCATTGTAATTGCAAAAATAATTATCAAAAGCACTATTGATATTGCTGAAGCATACCCCATCTTGTATTCGCTGAATGCACGCAAATAAATCTGGTGTACAATTGTGGTAGTACTGTTTACTGGTCCACCGCCAGTCATAATCCGGACTTGTTCGAAGGTTTTAAATGATTCTATACTGGTTGTAACAAATATGAAGAATGAAATAGACCGCACCATGGGTATGGTAATTTTAAACAGCATTTTAAATTCTGAGGCTCCGTCAACTTTTCCCGCTTCATATAAGTTTTCCGGAATGCTCTGAAGCCCTGCAAGATAAATTATCATAACGTATCCTATGTTTTTCCATATGTTCATAATAATCAAGCAAAGCAATGCAAGCTTTTCATCGAACAACCACTTTAAGGGTTCGAATCCTAGTGATATAAGTATCTTGTTAAATACTCCCGTCGTAGGTTCATACATATATAGCCAGATCATGGAAACTGCAACCATAGAAGTTACATAGGGAAATACGAAAAGTGCCCTTGTTATATAGAAGATTTTTGCCCGTCCATTAACTGCAACTGCTGTAATAAACCCCAAAACCGTAAGTGGGATTACACTGAATGCAGCATAAATCAAGGTATTCCACAGAGAACGAAGAAAATCTCTGTCCACAAACAACTTAATATAGTTTTCAAGACCTACGAATCCCCTTGTTTTCCCAAGATTGTAATTTGTAAAGCTGTTGACAAAATTTACAGTTATGGGAACCAACACAAAGAGAACAAAAAAGATAAAAAAGGGTGATATCATGATGTAAGCTTCCCTATCATCTTTGCTGAGTCTGTTTTTCAAGACTTTGTTTCCGGAAGCTCTGCTTTTCGAAGCTCTACCCTTGAAGAAGCTGTCTTCAATAACCTCTTTTTTTTGATATATTTGATTTAAACCATCACGCCTTTTTGCCTGCATACTAATTTATATCACCCTTAATTATTTTTTCTTTCTTAATTTATTCATTCATTAATTAATTATATTATCAATTTATTACTTTACCCAGAGTGCATATTTTATTTTTGAAGAAATTATTGAAAGAAGCATTAGTG
>DAOSDD010000301.1:0-4688 GCA_035362115.1 Clostridiales bacterium
CACCGAGAATAATTAAAACAACAGAAGTTTTTGTTGACTCGGATAATGATAGAAAACGTAGAGACAATGTTGGCAATTTCAGGGATAACGACCGTAGAAAAAGAAATGGGCAGTATGAAAGAGATAAAGGTGAACCTCGTGGTGGAAGAAAATATAGCGGAATAAAAGTTAGTACTGCAGGATCAGGTTTAAGGGCAGGTTTTGTTAGAGATACAGGCTATGCAATTCCCCCTGTAAACAAAAAAACAGATTCAGGGAGTATTGGAGAGACAAGTGCCGGACAAAAACCTGAATTAAAACCTGAAGTGAAACTTGAATTAAAACCTGAAGTGAAACCTGAATTAAAACCTGAAGTAAAACCTGAGGTGAAACCTGAGAAAAAGCCTGAGAAAAAACCTGAGGCAATGCTTGAGACAAAACCTGAAGTGAAGCTTGAAGTTAAACCCGAGTTAAAATCTGAGGATAAGTCTCAATTAAAATCGGAAATAATACATGATAAAAAAGTTGAGGGAAATATTGAACCCAAAATTGAATCAAAGACTAAAGCAAATATTAAAGGAATCGGAATTTCTGATCAGAGCAATATAAAATATGAAGGGAAAGATGAAGTAATAACAGGGAAGGAACAAGCAACTAATATAAAAAGGAATTATAATGATAAGAAAACCATGCAGGATGAAAGAAAAACGGAAGCGTTAAAACAAACTAATATAAAAGATAAGGGTACTAAAGAGAGTAGAGCGAACGGTGAAGTCATGGTAAACGAGACAAATAAATCCAGTGGAGTTGTTGAAAAGGGAAAATCGGATAAAACCAGGAAATGGGATGAAAGGCCTAGAGGAAAGTTTAATGATAAGAATTATACCAAAACCATATCCGGGGATAATAAAATGAAAGAAAAACCTGAAAGCCGTTCTAATCCGGGAAAAAATAGTTTGGATAGGCATGCTGATAATACTAACAGGAGTAGTGATAAGAACAAATATACTAATAACATCAGACAAGAAGAGAAAAAAACAAACATTGGGGATTCAGTGAAAAGAGAAGTCTACAAGGGAAATAGACCTAATAAATTGAATATACCAAAAGAAATTTTGGAAACTCCAAAAAATGAAGAAGATGTACGTATAGATGAGAATAAGCGCGAGTATCAGAATAAGGATTTAGATAAAGACATCAAGCGTGAACAGAAAAGAGAAATACCAAAAACAAAACCCATAGAAGACAAAAAGAAGTTTAAACCTCGCAATATTGTACTGGATTCTTCAAAGGGTGTATCTCAGCTGTTGCAGGAAGATGAACTGGTAATTGACGAACTTTTGGATTCAACTGCAGAAAGAAAAACAAGAAAACCTGCAAGGCAAAGGAGAGAACAGAGAAAAAACAGCGATGCATCAAAAGCTGCTGTTGAAAGAGCAGTCCTTACATCAATAAAGATAGGCGAATCAATTACTGTAAAGGAACTGGCTGAGAACTTAAAGAAAACAGCAGCGGATGTGATTAAAAAGTTAATGAACATGGGTGTTATGGCTACGCTAAATCAGGATGTTGACTATGATACTGCTGTAATAATTGCCGATGAGTATGGGGTTAAAGTAGAGAAAGAAGTTGTTATAAACGAAGAGGATATTTTGTTTGATGATGAACAGGATGATGAAAAAGATCTTGTACCAAGACCACCGGTAGTTGTTGTAATGGGTCATGTAGACCATGGTAAGACATCACTTCTTGACGCTATTAGAAAGACCAATGTTATTCAAAGCGAAGAGGGTGGAATTACACAGCATATTGGTGCTTATACTGTAAAGATAAACGATAGGAACATTACATTCCTGGATACACCAGGGCATGAGGCTTTTACCGCCATGAGAGCCAGGGGAGCTCAAATAACCGATATTGCAATACTTGTTGTTGCTGCCGACGATGGTGTAATGCCCCAAACTATTGAGGCCATCAACCATGCTAAAGCTGCCGGGGTAACAATAATTGTGGCGATTAATAAGATTGATAAACCTGCTGCAAATCCTGACAGAATAAAGCAGCAGTTGACAGAATATGGTCTTGTCGCAGAGGATTGGGGCGGAGATATTATTATGGTACCTTTATCTGCTAAAAAGCATCAGAATATTGATTTGCTTCTTGAAATGGTTTTACTTACTGCAGATATAATGGAATTAAAGTCCAACCCTGATAAGCAGGCAAAGGGTACTATAATTGAAGCACAACTGGATAGGAATAGAGGTCCCGTTGCCACACTTTTGATACAAAGAGGTACTTTAAATGTAGGTGATTCGATTATCACGGGAACAATATTCGGAAGAATAAGGGCAATGACTGATGATAGAGGGCATAGCATTAAAACTGCAGGGCCTTCTACGCCTGTAGAAATTCTTGGGTTACCTGAAGTTCCGGAGAGTGGTGAATTGTTTTATGCAGTGAAAGACGAAAAGCTTTCGAAAACACTGGTAGATAAAAGAAAACAGCAGCATAGGGAAGAACAGCTTAAATCAAATTCAATGATTTCTCTGGAAGATTTGTTTAACCAAATTAAGCAAGGACAGGTAAAGGAACTCAATATTATAATAAAAGCTGATGTTCAGGGTTCAGTTGAAGCAGTAAAGCAATCTATGGAAAAACTGAACAATGAGGAAGTACGAATTAATATAATTCACGGTGGGGTAGGTGCTGTAACGGAAACTGATGTAAAACTGGCAGAAGTATCAAATGCCATTATTATTGGTTTTAATGTCAGACCGGGTCCTAATGTAAGTGAAACTGCAGAGAATTCAGGCGTGGATATTAGATTATACAGAATAATTTATGATGCTATTAACGATATAGAAGCAGCAATGAAAGGGATGCTGGAACCAAAGCTTAAAGAGGTTATTCAGGGTCATGCAGAAATAAGACAGATCTTTAAAGCCTCGGGAATAGGCACAATAGGTGGTTCTTATGTCACCGATGGGAAGATTACAAGAAATTCCGGAGTTCGTATTGTTAGAGATGGCATTGTGGTATACGAGGGCAAACTAGCATCATTAAAGAGGTTCAAAGATGACGCCAAGGAAGTTGCTCAGGGTTATGAATGCGGAATACTCATTGAGAGGTTTAATGATATTAAAGAAGGGGATATTGTTGAAGCTTATGCCATGGAAGAGGTAGAAAACAAATAGGAAAATCCGCCTTACATTATTTAGGCCATGATATGAGGGAAAATATGAAAATCGCCGCAATGAGCTGCAATGAATTAAGGAGTGATTGATCTATGGTTGATAGAATAAATAGAATATCAGAGGAAGTAAAAAGGGAAATCAGCAATATAATTCAAGGTGAGCTAAAGGATCCGCGTTTGCCGGAATTTGTAAGTGTAACATCAGTGAATGTAACTCGTGACTTAAGATATGCAAAAGTATATATTAGCATATTGGGAAATGACGAAGAAAAGAAAGCAGCACTGCAAGGGTTAAAAAATGCTGCAGGTTTTATAAGACGTGAAATAGGCCAGAGAATAAAATTAAGGTATACACCTGAACTACAGTTTGAACTTGATAATTCAATTGAACATGGCATTTATATCAGTAAACTAATTAATGATGTTATAAAGAATGATGAAAAAAATAATGAAACTGATGATATGACTGATGAAGAAACAGATGATGTAGCTGATGATATTAATTTTACAGATGATGACAAAGGTAATTAGATATTAGCAGCTGGAGGTTATGTGACATTGCATGATATAATTAGTGCTTTGAAGAAATCGAAAAGTATAATAATACTTCCTCATATATCTGCCGATGGAGACGCACTAGGGTCAGGGCTTGCATTGGCCCTTGCGCTAAAACGGCAAAATCGGGGGAACGGCAAAGATATAAAACTATACATTGAAGAGGCAATTCCTCGAATGTATAGTTTTTTGCCAGACCGGGAAATTGTTGAGGTGTACTCGGATAAACATCGTACTCCTGTGAAAAATGCTGATAATAATATTACTGATGTTTATGAAACGGTAATAGCTATAGATACGGGTGATATGGAAAGGCTCGGGAAAAGAGCTGAAATATTTAATAATGCAGAGTTGAAGATTAATATTGATCACCATGCAACCAACACATTATTTGGCAATATAAACTATGTTAATGAAGAAGCTTCTGCTACCGGTGAAATTATCTATCAATTGATAAAAATGATGGGTTCTGACATTGATAGAGATATTGCATTATGTTTGTATGTTGCAATAACTACAGATACAGGAGGGTTCAGATACAGCAATACGACACCACTGACGCATTTAATTACTTCCGACCTGATTGGTTATGGAATTAATATTGCGGATGTTTCTTTCCGGGTTTTTGACTCTATATCGGAAGGTAAACTCAAATTAATGGGAATGGCAATAAATTCACTTGAGTTGTACGAGCAAAAAAAAATTGCGTTTATAACTGTTACTGAAAAAATGATAGAGGAAGCCGGGGCTGTTGAAGAAGAATCAGAAGGTCTGGTTAACCTGGGTCGCAATATAAATACTGTTGAAGTTGCCGCTTTATTCAAGCTAAAACCAAATGATGAAATAAAAATAAGTATGAGATCCAATTCATATATTGATGTTTCAAAAATTGCCTCCAGATACAATGGGGGAGGTCATAAAAAAGCTGCAGGTTGTACCATAATGGGCAATTTAAATGATG
>DAOSDD010000302.1:0-4641 GCA_035362115.1 Clostridiales bacterium
GAGACTTAAGCATATAACTGCTGTCAGGTTTAACACCTGTAGAATCCATAGATTCCGGTATAAGCTGGAATCCGCCCCTTAAGTCTTCTGCAGTTACTGTTTGAGGAGAAATGGGATTTGGGGTCAAAGGACCGACAGTGAGGAATATTCCTGTTACTAAGATAACTATTATTAGCATACTTATAATTTTTTTTAACATAAATTGATCCTCCCGGATATTATATTTATTTTATTTTGTTAAAATCCAAGTTATTGCCGTAAAATAAACATGATGAAATATGTACAATGATTAGACTACGGAGATTGGTGTTTTGTTCCTATTATTGACCTTGATAAATCTACAATAAACTGATAAAGTAGCAAAATAGGAAAGTAATAAAATAGGATTAGGATTATACTTTGATAGATTATGAAATAGTTTAAACTTTATGGGAGGAACTTATGCAGAAACTGCATCTTATTGCTACTGCTGCTTTTGGCATAGAAGCGGTAGTAGGAAGGGAACTTAAAAAGCTTGGCTATGCGGACCAGGCAATAGATAATGGAAGGGTTACATTTGCCGGGGATTTTGAGGCAATTTGCAGGACAAATATTTGGCTTAGATCCGCCGAGCGAGTACTGGTAAAAGTTGGAGAGTTTAAGGCAACTTCATTTGAAGAGCTTTTCGAAAATACAAAGATGCTGCCTTGGGAAGAATGGATTCCTGAAGATGGAGAGTTCCCGGTAGAAGGCAAGTCGGTAGATTCAAAGCTGGCAAGCATATCTGATTGCCAGGCCATTGTAAAAAAGGCGGTTGTGGAACGATTGAAGCAAAAGTATAGGCGGGACTGGTTTGATGAAACGGGACCTAAATATAAAATTGAAGTGGGTCTCCTTAAAGACATAGCTACCTTGACAATAGATACCACCGGAGCGGGACTTCATAAAAGGGGGTATCGTAAGCTTGTGAGCAGTGCACCTGTAAGAGAAACTTTGGCTTGCGCCATGCTTCAGGTGAGCAGGTGGAATCCGGACAGAGTCCTTTTAGATCCATTCTGCGGTTCAGGTACAATACCAATTGAAGCGGCATTGATAGGTAAAAATATTGCTCCTGGATTAAAGAGAGAATTCACAGCAGAATCGTGGAAAATAATCCCTCAAGGACTATGGAAAAATGCCAGGGAAGAGGCTATGGATTCGATAAAGCCAGACAGAGAATTAAGAATACAGGGGACTGACATAGACGAAAATGTACTTAGTCTTGCACGTTATCATGCAAAATTGGCAGGAGTGGAGGACAGTATTCATTTACAGCGTTTGCCTGTAGCGGATATAAGTTCAAGATACAAATATGGTTTCATTATATGCAATCCTCCATATGGTGAGCGATTGGGTGAACTAAGGGAAGTTGAAAAACTATACACTCAAATGGGAAATGTATTTAAGAAATTTGATACCTGGTCCTACTATATATTATCATCCCACCCTGACTTTGAAAGATTCTTTGGCCGCAGAGCCGATAAAAAGCGGAAACTATATAATGGCATGATAAAGTGTAATTATTATCAATATTTCGGGCCTCCGCCAATTAGGAGTGAAAGGTGAGATTTATGCGCCCCTTAAGTAGGGTGCATATTTTATTTTTGAAGAAATTATTGGAAGAAGCATTAGTGAAGGCTCTAAGTACCGTAACGATAGCTTCTGGAATATATTTCTTCAAAAATTTTAAATGCACCCCCTTAAGTAAACAATCTTGACTTATATTACTCTATATAATATTATTTTATAAAGTAGGATGGTAGAAAGGGTTATGCATGATGTTGCTAAAAGTGGATAAATCTAAAATTAAATCCGGGAGCATTATAAGTATCCCGGGTTCTAAATCTCATACCATACGGGCATTATTTATTGCAAGTCTTGCCTCAGGCAGATCGGAAATAATGCATCCTCTGGTTTCTGACGATGCATTTTCGGCAGTTGAAGTTTGTAAAGCTCTTGGAGCGAAAGTAACGGAACACAATTTCAAAGTCTATAGCGAAGAGTGTTCTCGGCTTGGGTTGAGGGAACGCACCTTTAAAGTCGAGGGATATGCTCCAAAAATCCTTGGTGTAGAATGTCCCCGGTCTGCTAATGTAAGGGAACACGCCTTAAAAGTCTCTGATATGGGATGTTCCCAGTCTAGGGAATGTCCTCTTTTGATTGTTGAAGGATTTGACGGCGTGCCTTCAATACCTGATGATGTTATTAATGTAGGTAATTCGGGGACAACTTTAAGGTTTGGTGTAACAGCAGCAGCTTTGAGTGAGGGCTATACTGTTTTTACAGGGGACGGGCAAATAAGGAATAGGCCGATGGAACCTTTGATTAAGGCATGCAATAATCTTGGAGCAAAGGTGTTTTCAACAAGAAATAATGGAATGGTACCTGTTGTAGTAAAGGGGAGAATGAAAGGCGGGATAACTGAAATTGATGCCTATACATCCCAGTTTCTTTCATCGTTATTGGTAACCTGTCCCTTGCTGGAAAAGGACACAGAAATAATTGTCACGCAGTTAAATGAAAAACCATATGTTGAAATGACTCTGTGGTGGCTTGATCAAGAAGGAATAACGTATTCCACTAATAACTTCAAATCCATATATATTCAAGGCGGCCAGAAATATAAGCCTTTGAAAGTAAAAATTCCCGGTGACTTTTCTTCAGCAACTTTTTTTATGGTTCTTGCAGCGATTTCGAGGGCTGATATTACACTGGAAAATTTGGATATTACAGATCCCCAGGGGGATAAGCTTATATTGTCTTTTCTCGAAAATATGGGAGCTGAGGTTTCATATAATTCATATAATAAAGATGGAGTAAATAGTAATAGCATAAATATTAAAGGTGGCAATTTGTGTGGCATTGAAATAGATATGAACTCCACACCTGATGCTATACCTGCCATGGCTGTTGCCGGCTGTTTTGCGGAAGGTGAGACAAAACTTTTAAATGTACCCCAAGCCAGATTGAAGGAAACTGACAGGATTAGCGTAATGTGTCGGGAATTAAGAAAGATGGGTGCGGACATAACTGAATTGCCTGATGGGCTTATTGTAAGAGAAAGCAGACTAAAAGGCTGTGAAGTTAATGGTCATTATGACCATAGAGTTGTAATGGCTCTTGCCATAGCTGGGCTAAATGCGGAAGGCACTACTATAATTGATACAGCTGAAGCTATAAATGTAACCTTCCCGGATTTTGGAGAGCTTGTTAAAAACTGTGGTGGGGGTATTGAGTTTGTTGAGGAAATGTGATCATCTTAAAGCATAAATGTAAAACATTAGCTTTGGTAGCTGTGTTGGTTGTTATGCCGGTAGTTAGGCCGGTGACTATTCCAATAATTGTAATTTTGTTGAATTTGGCTTTGCAGAATAGCTAAAGGAAGGTGTGTTAACATGATGGGAAATAGCTTTGGACGCTTATTTAGAATAACTACGTGCGGCGAATCCTATAGCGGCGGATTTCGTAAATTTTCTGATATACCTGAACAGCTAAGAGGTGGGCTTATAACAATTGTTGATGGCGTACCTCCAGGAGTAAGAATAACACCTGAATTGATACAGGATGAATTGGATAAAAGACGTCCTGGTTTATCAAAATTAAGTACTCCGAGAAAAGAAATGGACAAGGTTTATATATTTTCAGGAATAATGGAGGATTATTATACAACGGGGGCGCCGGTAGGGTTTGTTATACCTAATAGTGATATTAAGGATTATCATATTGAAGAGCATAGGGCGGGCAAGGATTATATACGGCCGGGACAAGCTGCCTATACCTATTATAAAAAATATGGGCAATTTGCAGACTGGGCAGGGGCAGGACGTGCTTCAGGCCGAGAAACAGCTTCCCGGGTAGCAGGAGGAGCCGTAGCCAAAGTAGTATTAGACGCAATGGGAATTGATGTAATTGCATATGTTATAGAGTCTCACGGCATAAGTTGCGGACCTGTTACATATGAAACAGCAAAGGCTAATTACCGGAAAAATGAAATTAATTGTCCTGATCTTGATAAAGGAGAAGAGATGATACAAGACCTTCTTAAGGTAAAGGCAGAGGGTGATTCCTGCGGAGGAATTGTGGAAATAATAGTTAAAGGCTTACCTGCAGGAATAGGAGAACCTGTGTTTGACAAGCTCGATGCGGTAATTGCCCATGGACTTATGTCTATAGGAGCAATTAAAGGACTTGAATTTGGCGCCGGTTTTGAAAATGCAAGAATGAAAGGATCTGAATCCAATGATACACCGTATTATGATGAGGAGTCAGGAAGAATAAGGTTCAAGACTAATAGGGCAGGCGGCATTTTAGGCGGGATATCCAATGGTGAAGAAATAAGAGCGAGAGTAGCTGTAAAACCAACCCCTACAATAATGAAGGAACAGGAAACAGTAGATGTTGACATGCAGAAGAATATAAATTATAAGTTTACATCCCGGAGTGATCCATCCATTTGTCCGAGAATATGGCCGGTTTGTGAAGCTATGGTGAGAATCACTCTTTTGGATGCAATCCTTATGGCTAAAGCGTATAGGGCAATATCATTCAATCTGGATCCAAAGTGGGACTTATTATAACATAAGTGCAATCCGCCAATCGGATTGCTTCACACCGTTTCAATAA
>DAOSDD010000303.1:0-4618 GCA_035362115.1 Clostridiales bacterium
ACATGAAAATTATTGATCCAAAGCCATCAAATGCCCAATATTTTCTCTACCTGCAGCTTCATTTCATTCTTCATGCAAACTCGATTATGCTTGATTTCTTTTTTATCAAGGCCTCTGAGTCCTCCGGGAACAGGCATACCGGATTCTTTTGAGAGAATACCCAACAATTCAAATTCGCTTTTACCCTTTATTTTATTGGATCCCAGTATAGCCCGGGAGACGCTTTCATTAAATTTAAAAGGACTTGCTGTTGAAGCTATTATTGTCTTGACATTATCTGCTTTATTTGCCGTATATTTTTTGTACACATTCAATGCTACAGCTGTATGGGTATCAACCAAATAACCATATTTATCGTACACTGCTTTTATAGTATTAAGTGTTTCTTCTTCACTGCTGTAACCGGCCCAAAATAAATTTCCTATACGAGATTTGGTTTCATTATCGACTTCATATATGCCACAGTCTGACAGATCCTTCATCCAGTTAATAATACGGAAAGAATCATGTTCTGTAATTTCATAAAGCAGACGTTCAAGGTTGCTTGATATTAAAATGTCCATTGAAGGAGACATGGTTTTTTTAAATTCCCTATTTCTATTGTACACTCCAGTATTGATAAAATCTGTCAACACATTGTTCTCATTAGATGCACAAATAAGTTTTTTAACTGGAAGGCCCATTTTCATTGAATAGAACGCAGCCAGTATGTTGCCAAAATTACCTGTCGGTACAGCAATATTAACCATTTCGCCAGGTTTTATCCAATTATTTTTAACCATATCCCCATAGGCAGAAAAATAGTAGACAATTTGCGGTACAAGTCTTCCCCAATTAATAGAGTTAGCTGAAGAAAACCTGTATCCTTTTTCGTCTATTGCATTAATAAGCATTGAATCTGTAAATATTGATTTTACACCGCTCTGTGCATCGTCGAAATTTCCCTCAACGGCAATAGGAAAAACATTGCTCCCTTCCTGGGTAACCATCTGCATTTCCTGAATTTCACTTACACCTTTATATGGATAGAATACGATTATTTTCGTACCCTTTACATCCCTGAATCCCTCCAGAGCTGCCTTTCCCGTATCACCTGAAGTTGCAACCAAAATAACTATTTCCTTTGTCTCACCGGTTTTTACAGCAGCCTTTACCAATAAATGAGGTAAAAGCTGCAGCGCCATATCTTTAAATGCACAGGTGGGGCCATGCCATAATTCGAGAATATAAGCACTATCATCCAGCTTGCGAACAGGAGCTATCTCGGAAGTATCGAACCTGGTCAAGCTGTAAGCATTATTTACACATTCAATAATTTCCTCTTCAGAATAATCCAATAAATATGGTTTAAGTATTGAAACAGCCCTCTCCAGATAATCCATATCTACTATCCTGCTCATAACTTCATCAGCTATTTCAGGTATTGCGTCGGGCACGAACAGTCCTCCATCGGGAGCTATACCCATTTTCACAGCCTCGGCAGATGAGATGTTTTTAAAACTACCTCTTGTACTTTCATACATATTATAATTCCTCCGTACATTAATATCGTTATCAAATATAATAATATAAACAGAGGCAAAATGGAAGTATATTTTACGGTAGAGAGTGCATTTATCAAATCTGAAGAAATATTTACCAGGAGTAAGAGTCGATTTTCATGTATAATAATCATTTCTGCGACAGATTGTTATGTTTCATCTTTATGGATAACTCCAACACAAGTAATAATATGGCCACTGACAAGCATTTTTTATGTTCATAGCTGCGATTTTGACTGTAATCTTTACTCGGATTATTAATATTATCTTTATTATTTTGATCATATTTTTCATTGATTGAACTTTCCAAATCATTAAAAACATTTTCAGCTGCCATTTTTCCGGATTCATATAAATATAGTTTATCTTCTTTACTTATATTAAAATCAAGATAATATACTTTAGATGTATCTATTTTGCCAATATATTTGATATTGCTCTCTGAATCTTTTGGCACACCTATGTCATAAACAGATGATATAAGCCATTTTAATATATTTAATGGGGTGTTAACGCTCAATAAGCTCTTTTTTTTACCTCCATCTAATGTAAACCCTACTAGCTGTTTGTCCGAATTGGAGCTTTCAATAAGCCAGCCGGGAAACTTATCCAGTACTCCCCCATCAATTATATTGTATACTTTTGTCTTATCCTTTTCAGTTTTCTTTATTTCAACAGGCTTAAAGACAAATGGTATACTTGTACTCATTCTTACAGCTTTTGCAACTTCGAATTTATCAGGATCTATTCCATAAAAAGCCATGTCGTCAGGAAGCACAATAACTTTTGACCTATTACTATCTACTGCTGTCATACGCATTCTGTAACCATTGGGATTTTTAGAATCTATTATTCCACCCCTCAAATCTGCAAAAGTCTTTACTCCCTTTTCTGCCAGCACTCTATGCACCCATTCTTCAAGGTAATCCCCATCAAAAAGACATCCATTTTTACAGTAAGATATTATATTGTTAAGAATACCTGCACGGTATTGATCTTCGCCCGATAACTCCAAATCTCCCATATCAGACATATAACCTTGTTCGTTCCCTTCTGAGGAGTATCGGCATGCGCCTGGTGTTTTTAAGCCTTCTGTATCAAATAATAGACTGAGTATAAAATCTTTTTCATATTGTCCCCGCATCCAATTTTTCTCAATATAATTTAACTTATTCTTTATCTCAATATATTTCAGTCTATCTATTATCCCTATATTTCTTAACTTCCCCTTTATCTCAATCAGCCTTTTTACTGCCGGTACCTTGTCAGGGATATTATTTATATCAACTTCAGAAAAGTCAAATTGATCCATAATTTTAATTATTTCTTCTGCACTATATCCTGCAGCTGCATAAGAACCTGCAAGGGCTCCTGCTGAAACTCCTGCAATATTCCCCCATTTATAGCCTCTTTTCTCAGCAGCATCAAAGACTCCACTATATGCAATTCCCTTAATTCCGCCACCGCCGAGAACAAGGTTTAGAATTCTTTTTTCGTCTGAAATAACCATTTTAAGCTCCATTCCTATAAAACTAACATCTTCTTTATATATAATATTAAAAAGGCAACCCTCTTGTGAAGGGCTGCCCTAAAATCGGGTTAAAATAAACTATACAGTTTTATGTATATTAATATGACTCCATTGTTCAGCTACTGTGTATTTCCTATGCTATCAAGCCTGCTTTTTGAATACTTAGCATATTCACTTTCAGGGAATTTACTAATTACATTATCAAATTCTTTCTTTGCATTTTCCTTATCACCTATTTCAAGGTAACATTTACCCATGTAGTATAATACTATATCCAATTTACCATAGTTTTCCATATAATCAGGTATTTTTGAGTACTTTTCCAGGGATTCCCTGTACTTTCCTGCCTGGAATAAATTATATGCCTGACTGTAAACCAGATCTGCAGCTCTTGGCATTATTTCCTTTGACAACCTTTCATATTTATCTTTCTCAGATGAATTAAACCCTGCATTTTTGACAACTACAAGAATATCTGCCGCTTCCTCATACTTTCTTACCTTTAATAATTCTTCCGCTTCATAAAGCTTTATTGCCGATTTATAATAATCTGCATCCAACTTGACTGTTTCCAATTCTTTTTTAAGAGTTTCATTTTTATCACTTAACTGGTTATACTTAACTTCATACTCCTTAACCAACGCTTCAAGGCTTGCAATATTATCATCTTTTTTATTTGCTTCCTTACCTGCCTGGGGTTTAAAAATACTCGGCACCCCTACGATAAAAGCTATAATAAGTCCAATTATTATTCCTGTTAAGTATTTAATTGCCCCATCTCTACTGCCGGTTTTTCTTCTCCCAATGAGAGGAAATTCTGGTAAGCTTGCAGGACCTGATACTGTTTTTCTTCTACTTACAGTAGTATTAGCTATAGTTAAATTTGAAGCGTCCAATGTAGTTGACGATGTAGTTGACGATGTGGCTGACGATGTAGCTCTATCGGTAGTTACAGGCGTATTTGAAGGCTTTAGTCCAACCTCTGACCTGCCACCCGTTCTGGTTCTGTATCCAGTTCCCGGCACTGTTCCTGATGCAATCTTTGATACTTTCTTTCTTGTTCTGCCTTTTGGGGGCTGCTTTTCATGCTGTAAATCTTCTAAAGTGTCCTTATTCCTTATAATTTCAAGATAGCTGGCAGCTTTTATCCCATTATTTTCAGCTCTTGCTACTCTTTCAAACATTTCTTCCGCCTTCTCATAAGCCTTCATATAATAAAAACAAAGGCCAAGAAGGTTAACAGCTTCATAAAAATCAGGGTTTACTGCTACAGCTTTTTTCAACTCTATAATTGCAATATCCTCACTATTCGTTGCAAGGTTTGCCAAGGCACTGTTGTACAGCATTATTGAGTTCTTCAAATCTTCAGATATTTCCGGATTGATTTTAGTAATATTTTCGAGATTAATAGGTGTAAAGTTTTTGAGTTCATTCTTAAGCTCAATCAAAAAGTATCACCACCCTTTTTATATCTATTTATCTATATTAATAATTTTAATTAAAATTAATCACGATATTTAAAGCATATAGTTTATATAGTTAATTT
>DAOSDD010000304.1:0-4467 GCA_035362115.1 Clostridiales bacterium
TCCCTGACAGCCATGCCAACGCAGCTACATCCGGCCATTCATCTTTTAATACACAAGAGGCGTCATTTAAGACATAATAGGTTCTACGCTCTATCCGGGAGTGACCTTTATCAAATTCCTGATGAATTCCTAACATATCAGTGAACGGCATTTCGATTTTTATTCCTTTTTCCGCGTATTCTTTGGCTGCCGATGCTTCAAGTTGCTGTTCGGCAATAATCGTGTCCATCTCCAACTTGATATCTTTGTGCAAGTTAGCCTGATTATCCTTTACCGGCAAGACAAAGTCCACGCCTTTGCCAAGAATAATTTTGGTAATATCCTTTTGACATCCGATGGCTTATATAAAGTTATTCGTTATGCAAAGTTGGATGTTAAAATCCGCATGAATGCACACAAATTTGTCCTTCCAACTTTGCATAATATTTTACTCACTGCAAGCTTTTTAAAAAATCCATCATATCTTTCTTCTCTTTATCGTCGTAATATTCAGTGTCAAGGCTAACCAGATTCGAAGCTTTTTTAATAGCTTTTCGAATAACTTCGGGATTGTTTCGGCAATATACTTTATGTTAAGCTTAACATAAAATCTATTATGACAAGCAAGTAATTATGTAAAGTCATCGTCTAAATCCCTGATATTCATCTCAATATACATTGCATTTCTTTACATAATCACATCTAATTTAATTGGAGCAGACGAAATCTGCTACTAATAAATTAGATGAGGTGGTTTTTTTGAAACAAATTTCAGCAAGAGAATTGTGCAGCCAATTAGAGCAGGAGCTTGTTGGTCGGCACTATACCCAGGATTCGCTGTACCGGTACCGTAAGGTATTGAAGGAATTCATGGATTTTACAGGTGATGTAGATTTCTCCACAAATCTTACCAGCGACTTCATTCAGTTTATCATGAAGCGGGATAGCGGCTTTTCAGAAAAGGGGGAACATTCCAAAAAACATCTCTATTATGTAAGGACTATGCGCAAACTGGAAGATTATCTGCTGTTTGGGACTTTTTTCAGGACAAAGAAAGCAATGCCGCCAGACTCCTGGCCGGAAGGATTCAGCCAGGGACTGGATTCATTTTTCACCGAATACAGGGATGGGGAGCTTTCAGAACTACAATACAGACGGATCAGAAAAAATGTTCAACGGTTCATTCTGTATCTTGCAGGCAATGGTTTCAGATCTTTCACAGAGGTAGAATACCCGCAGCTTACAGGATACATCTCTTCTCTGGTGGGGTATGCCCCTGTAACCATCGCATCGGACATCTCCTGTCTCCGTGTGGTATTCCGGTATCTCTACCTCAACCAGTTTATCCATACCCCGCTTCACGATTTGCTCCCCAAAGTCCATAATGTATGGAGGACAAAAATACCGAACATATGGAGCGAAGAGGAACTCGCCCGTATAAAAGCTGCAATTGACTTGGGGAATCCGGTTGGGAAAAGAGACTTTGCCATTATCATGCTTGCTGCTGGAACGGGACTGCGCGCCGGAGATATAGCTTCTTTAAAACTCCAGGATATCGACTGGGAAAAGAAAGAATTATCTGTAGTGCAGAACAAAACAAGAGGCTTTCTGAAGCTGCCTCTGATGGATGATGTGGGCTGGGCGATCATCAGCTACTTAAAGGATGCAAGACCGGAAACGGATTCCCCCTATCTGTTTGTCAGATTGAACTTTCCATTTGCACCGTTTGTCTCATCTCCACAGGCATTATACAGGATCATAACAGGATATATTGGGAAAGCAGGAATTAAGACGGAAGGAAGGTCAAAGATAGGGATCCATTCATTGCGCCACAGCGTGGCCAACACTCTTCTGAACCATAATGTCGGAATTACGACCATCGCTGATATACTGGGACATTCCAGCCCAGAGACAACCTTGCATTACTTGAGGAGCAGCATAGAAGCACTAAGCAGATGCCCTCTGGAGGTGATGTCCAGTGAAGACTAAAAACGAGTTCCATGGAAAGTTTGCCGATGAGTTCAGACTGTTCCTGCAAGAAAAGCATTCTCTCGGAATCAAATATATTGATGAAGAAAGGATGCTGTACCAGATTGATGGAATGACTATGGATTATGACTGCCAATACGGCCTTCCCAAAGCACTGGTCGAAGAATTTATACGGTTCCGTCCGCATTGGGCAAAAGCAACCCAGGAAAGTCACATCAACCTTATCCGCCAGATAGCCCTGTTCCTGATAAAAATGGGGCTGCCTTCTTACTACCCTGATTCATGTTGGAAAGGAAATTCCACAAGAGATTTCCATCCTTACATATATACCAACGAAGAGATAGAACGACTTTTTGAAGTGGCCGACAATCCTAGAAACCGCATATCGGAAAGGAGCAGGGATTTCCATTCCGTGATATACCGTTTGCTATATAGCAGTGGTCTACGGGTTTCAGAAGCTTTAAATCTCACCATGGGTAACATTGATTTTACAGAAGGTACAATCTATATCCGCAACAGCAAAAACCATAAAGACAGGAAACTTCCTATTGATAAGGGGATGCTTGTATGGATGGAGGATTACGCATCAAAGTACCACAAAACATACAGGCCAGAGGATTACTTTTTCCGTTCCCCTGAAGGCGGTGCCTACTCCAAGCACACTGTCTATGCATATTTCAGAAAGATGCTCTTTGCCTGTGGCATTTCACATGGGGGCAGAAAAAAAGGGGGACCAAGGCTCCATGATGTCCGCCATGCATTTTGTGTCCATAGTCTGGAAAAGATGCTATCCCAAGGCACTCCCTATGATGCTGCGCTTCCTGTGTTATGCGCATATATGGGGCACTCTTCCTTATCAGCAACCACAAAATATTTGCACCTGACACAGGAACTCTATCCCGATATATCTCAAAGGCTGGAAATAACTGTGGGCAGTATTATTCCTGTCATGGAGGGCATTAAAAATGAAAACGAATGACAAAGGATTCCCCTACTATGTCAGTACTTTTCTGACTTCCTATCTGGCAGGGCAAAGGAATCACAGCACAAACACGATCCGTTCGTACCGCGACACCTTTGTTCTGCTGCTCCAGTATTTAAGTGACAATAAAAATATATCACCAAATAGAGTAAATATAAATACGGTAACGAAAGAAACGGTTAAAGATTTCTTGAAATGGCTGGAAGAAGAACGGGGATGCAGCATATCCACAAGAAACCAGCGACTGGCTGCAATACACGCATTTTTTCGGTACATCCAGTCAGAAAATCCAGAGTATATGTTCCAATGTCAGCAGATACTTTCCATAAGCTCTAAAAAAACGTGTCATAAACTTCCGGTATATTTGGAAGTGGATGAAATGAAGATGCTTCTGGAACAGCCGAAACTGGCTCTGAGATCGGGAAGGCGTGATGCAGCATTGCTGTCCTTGCTCTACGATTCCGGGGCACGTGTACAGGAACTTGCAGACCTTACACCGCGTAGCCTAAGGCTAACAGAGCCAGCGTGTGTTACACTGGTTGGAAAAGGAAGAAAAACAAGGTGTGTCCCTCTAATGAACAATACAGTAAAGCTTCTGGAATTGTATATTCAGGAAAACCACCTGGAATCCATGGAAAATTTAGATCATCCATTATTCTTTAACTGCCATGGGAAGAAGCTAACTCGGCAGGGCATTTCATATATTATTGATAAATACGTTAATAGCATGGATATATCTGGTAAAATAACCCCGCACCATTTTAGACACTCCAAAGCAATGCACCTTACACAGGCAGATGTTAACCCTGTATACATCAGAGATATCCTCGGGCATGTGGATATTCAAACCACATCCATTTACTCAAAAGCTGATTTAAATATGAAGCGTAAGGCTTTAGAAAAAATCGGTGATAATGTGAGTCCAAAAGTTCCAGACTGGACCACAGACAATAATTTATTGGACTTCTTAAAAACGATAGGAACATCCAAATAAATTATGTAAAGACTTTTTCAAAAAAATCACGGCTGATTCCTGTGAATACGTAGGAATCAGCTATTTCTTAACATAATGTTTTTCTTGTCATAATAGTGCTTATGTTAAGCTTAACATAAAGTCTACGCCAGGGCGGATACTGAGACGCGGAGAAAAGCACTGGAGGCAGCATATGTCGACATCCTGCCAACAAGTGAACTGCCGGATTGGTCGGATGATAAAAATCTGATGGATTTCCTGATCTCGCTTGGAAGGCAATGATAAAATGGTGAGTGGTTTAATTGGCAACCTACTTATTTGGCTAGTTTGCTGTCGTCACTCACCATTTTATATCTCTCACCATAATGGCGCAAATGGGGAGCTCCCCATTTCCGTCATTCGAGATCAATGCAGCTTTATCGTGACGGAATGCCAATGGTGCTTTTGTCGGAATATCTCGGTCATTCAAGTCCTGAGTCTACGAAAGTATATGCATTTGCAGATACCGAAATGAAACGTCAGGCAATCCAAAGAGCTGATGTAT
>DAOSDD010000305.1:0-4459 GCA_035362115.1 Clostridiales bacterium
AAAAGAAAAAATAAGCGATGAAACATTTGAAAAAATTATAATTAAATATCCTAAAGTTAAAGCAATACAAAATTGTATTAATGATTTTAGAGAAATATTCGCCAATAAAGATGTTACGTTACTTCACGAGTTTATTAGCAAATACAAAATATCAAATATGAAATCAATTGCTGGATTTGCAGGTGGGTTGATAAAAGATATAAATGCAGTAGAAAATTCAGTAACATCTGAGCATAGTAATGGCTATGTTGAAGGTAACAATAATAAGTTGAAACTGATAAAAAGGCAAATGTATGGGCGGGCAAAATTACCATTGCTAAAAGCAAAGATATTAATTAGAAATGATATTTTTTGCCTAAAATCAACCAAAATTGAGGAAGAACCCGGATGCGTCCGAAATATGCAAGTATTAAAACCGATTGGTGATGACATGTATAAACTTTCCGATATTGATGTCAAAGCATAGATATTTGTCAAAGTTGCAGATGTCCGAAATAGTTTTAAAAAAGTGTTTAGTAAGGGAGGGCGTTTGATTGGCACAGCATAGAGATTTTGCTTTAGTGCAAGGTTGGTTGTCTGGTAACAGTTCTGCTGGCGAAAAGCTTATCACAGAAAGCTATCAGAAGGTGTCACGATTAGTAGCTGTAAAAATTAATTCTAGGACAAATAATTATCAGGAAACTGTAGAGGAAATAACAGAGGAAGCGTTTACAAGAGCTTTTGAAAGGATTCAGACATATAATGGAGCCTGTTCTTTTTATACATGGGTCTGCGGGTTTGCAAAAAACTGTGTTAAGGAAAGATTACGTGAAATATATCGAGATTTAAAGGAACCAGAATATAAGGATGAAGTTGATTATTTCGCGGAATATGAACTAGATGACTTTGACAATCCGGAGGAAGCTGCCTGCAAAAAGGAAGAATATGAGGCTATTAGAAGTGCTTTCCTATCTTTGCAACCTGATTATAGAGAAATATTGCACTTTAGATTGATTAAAGGATTGAAATATGATGCTATTTCTGATTTTTCAGGAAAGTCTATTGATAATCTGGAATCTCTATTCAGAAGAGCACTTAAAGCTTTGAAAAAGCAATTTTATAATTTTTATAAAAACATTTGAAAAATGTGACGGAAAAATTGGTGAAGTGACAATATATATGTGAAAGCGAGAGGGGAGTGTTATGAAAAAGATAGATAGTCTTTTGACAAAGTATGTGGATAGCATAAACTCTGGCGTGCGAATTGACGTAAATGAGATTCTTAAGGAGTGTCCTGATGAGGACCGTGAGGAATTAAAAGAACTTATTGCAATGATCAATGCATTTAAGAAAAGTTATACACCTTTTGAAGTGAGACCACAAAAAGTAAAGAAGCTTTTTACAACACTTGAGAGTTTGCGGTTAAAAAAACAGGCTGATAATCAAAAAACAGTGGTGAATTTTAGAAAAGACAATATTTCCAGCGATGAAGAGATAAAGCTTAATAATAAGCTTAAAAAGCTATTTGACGAGGAATTTGGTGAGGGATAGTATGGGTAAATTTTCATTGGAACAGGGGCTGAGTCCTGAGTGGTATGCAAAGAGTTTGCTAAATAAACTTAACATTAAAGCACCACCTATCATTGCAAAGGATGTGGCTAGGGAACTTGGAATTAAATACCGGGAAGATGATCTGGAAAATGAGAAAGTAGATGGTGCTTTATATAGAAGAGGCGACAAAACGTTGATTGCTATAAACTCGCAGATAAAATATGAAGAACGGAAAAATTTCAGTGGAGCACATGAGATCGGACATTTTATTATAGAATCCCATAATGCGGAGAGTTACAGTTGTTCTAAATCAGATATGGAGATATATGGTTCAATAAAAAAGGTTGTAGAAGCTGAAGCAAACAGGTTTGCAGCGGCATTATTAATGCCTGATGTATTTGTTGTTAAAGCCATTAAAGGAGAAACATTTTCCTTCGATGCAATACAGAGGATCACTGAAACCTTTAAAGTGTCCTTATCGGCAGCAGCTTTGAGATTTGTTGAGTTCACAGATGAGAAATGTGCAGTAGTGTTTTCGCAGAATGGTGAAATTAACTGGAGTCAAAGTTCTAAGAGTTTCAGATACTCGCTTAGAAGAGGAAAACTACTTGATATAACTTATGCATACGACGCGTTTCATGGAAACGACCCACTTTCTGAAAAATTTGAAAAAGTATACCCTCATGCATGGATAGCTGACGCTGATGTGCCGAATGATTTAAATGTGCAGGAATTCAGCTGTTATTTTAAAAATATAAATTCAGTTTTGTCTTTGGTAAAGGTTGAGGAAGATGAGGATGATGATTGGGTAGACGAGGATCAGTATTAAAAAGATTATTTAAAAATTTTACTTAAAGATTTTACTTAATAAGAGACGGATCAGGGTAACTGAATCTGTCTTTTTTATTCCTTAATACTAAAGAAGCCTGCATTATTAATGTGGCTTTTTAAATAAACCAAGCGCCAAAGGAGGGTACAGCTATGGATCCATAGGATATATCGAATTCAGGAAGTCCGTATTTTACCAGTACAACATTACCAAATATTAAATGAGGAGGATTCTATTATGAATCACGAAAAGAATAACCAAATCACAATTACAGTAATTACTACTGACGGCAACCACAAAGATGATTACAATGTCCATAACACTTTGCAAAAGGTTGTGGACAAGACTATCAAAGAATTGGAGCTCACTATTAACCAAACAGAATATGAGTTAGTAAAGAAAGGAAGTACGAATGTACTTGACCTTTCACTTACTATTAAAGCAGCTGGGTTGATTGATGATGATATTCTTGATTACAGGATTAAAAATGGTGGTGGGGGCAATCTGGGGGAAGAGGAAAGAGGTGTTCCCCCACCTTCCTCTTTGAGGAATTTGTCTATAATCTATATTCTAGCGGGGTGACAAAATGGATGAAGGTATTATGCGAAAACACTTCGAAAAGGACACGGAGAAAATTATTAAAAATAATTTATTGTTGGAAGCAAGAGAATGGAAACTGGTAAAATGCCAGTATCCAGATTTTCTGATATCAATGATGCATCCAAAATCCAAGAAAGAGTATGTTTTTTGGTTTTTATGCAATGATTATCCAATTTCAATGCAGGTAGTCGATCCAATAAGCTACAGCCCTGTTCCTTTTGTACAGTGGCCGCATGGGTCGAGCTTTCTTGAGAGGCATACTCTGACCAATAAGCCTTTTCTCTGTATTCCGGGCTTAAGGGAGTACCATACGCATGATAGTCATAAAAACGAAACCAAATGGATTTTCCCATGCAATGAATTCCGACTTCCACAACTTCTTGATAGAGTGTATAACAAGTTTATCAATTCTAATTCATAAGGATGGTGCTTTTCATGAATAATTACAAATATTTTATTCCATTTAATTTGCTTAAGGAAACCAAGGATTTCCTTGTACAAATGGGAAAAAAGGATAAGGAAGCTTATGTATTATGGAGCGGCGTAAAACTGAGCACATTTGAATTTCAGGTCAGGGGAATGATTATCCCTGAGCAACTTGCTGTAAAAACGGCATTTGGCTATGCTTTTGATATTACAGCAAGTTCAATAGGTAAAATAAACGAAGCATTATTTGACAAAGGTGAAATGGGGCTTATACAAGTGCATTCACATCCGGGAGAATCTGCGTTTCATTCTCCTCGCGACGATAAACTTAGTGTAATAAATAGATTGGGCGCATTATCTATTGTTCTGCCTTACTTTGGGAATATAGATTTTTCGGATTTTTCAAAAGTAAAGGTTCATATTCACACTGGGGTGCATCAATGGGAAGTGCTTCCGTTAAACAAAGTTAAGGAAATTATTCATATTGTGAGGTGACTGATTCATGGTGAATATGGAAATGCATGAAGAGAATATTAAATTTCTGAAACACTTTGGTATATCGGATATTTCAGAGGTTTCTGGAAAAAGGGTGGCTCTGGTTCTTCATGATAAAGTGCAACACAGTTATAATTCACAACATATGTTTATTCTTAGCGCTAATTTGCTTTCAAGATTGTTTCTGAATATTGATTTCATATTATCTTCCGGTATTAATGCTCCAATGCAAATAAACGGCAACCAGCAAAAATTGGATGATGTTGTGCTTTCATATGCGAAAAAAGTGTTTCCGCTTGGCAATTTTAGGGTGTTGGATGGGGTAGCTGATTTTTCTAAGTATGATGGAGTGCTGATAGTTGGGTATGGAGCAGGCTATGGTAATATCATTTTTGTAAACTCAAACGGATGGAATATATATATAAACAAAGCTGAAAGCGAGGACAGGTATAACCCTATTGGCGCTTGTGCGGCAGCTTGCTTTGGAGCAGCAGAATTATTCAAAATTGTAATGAAACCTGTAGGGCACAGACTCTGTGGCATTATGAGTTTTTCATTATTAAACTACAGTATGGATTT
>DAOSDD010000306.1:0-4435 GCA_035362115.1 Clostridiales bacterium
TATTAAGGAAAATCTGACTGATGCACAGCTTTCATTACAATCTGCAGCTGAGACGCTGGGTGTTAGTGCAACATACTTAAGCCGTATGTTTTCTGAAAGAGAAGGTATGACTTTTGTTGATTTCGTTACATATGCTAAAATGGAGTATGGACGCAGTCTATTGCTGGAAACGGAGCTTACATTGAATGAAATTTCCAGTGAGCTTAATTATGCCTCAGCACAGTATTTCATTAGCAGATTTAAAAAGCATTTTGATACTACCCCGAGTGTTTACCGCAAAATGCATACTAAAAAATAATATGTCACAAAAATGATACAGTGCAAAATATTATAACATGAAAAAATATCATAATTTACGAGGCTTTTCTTTATTTTAGTTACAAATTAAAAGTTAATAAGTGCGTTTTTTTGCTGTTAAAGAATGAATCATTGAAATATAACTTCGGCATCCGTATAATTCTATTATCAAGAGCTTCCCTAAATATTGGAACCATGCCCATTAGAGAGGCCTTGAAATTATGTTAATTAGGAGGAATCAATATGAAGAAAGTCAAATTAACACTTGTAATTACTTTAATACTAGTATTCATGCTGGTGATGAGTTCTTGTTCAACAGGTAGGGGTTCAGCAACTACGAATACTGATAAGGCTTCAACAACTTCTGATACTACAGTTAAAGAAATTACAAAAAAAGAAGCACCCGCGAAATTCAGTATCTTCTACCAAGAAGCCAACCAAAACTTTCCTGAAGGCTTCAAGCATAATGATAACTGGTTCATTAATTATATTTGTGAACGCGCAAATGTAGAACTTACTGAGGTCAATGTTCCTGCATATATGGATACCCAGACAAAGTTTAACCTAATGATGTCTTCTGGTGAAATACCTGATCTTGTAGAGCGCGCAGACAGTGTTGCAATGAAACAGTATGGTATGGAGGGGGCTTTCATGCCAACTAAAGGCATTATTAAAAACTCTTCTATAATATCTCCTTTTTACGATGATGTACAGTTGCAAGCAATGGAATCTGAAGATGGTGTTGCCTATGTTATTCAAATCCCTCCACTTAATGATGACTACAATACTATGTGGGTTAGATGGGACCTTTTAAAGAAAATGGGTTATGAAAAAACTCCTGAGACTTTGGATGAATGGGTTGAAGCTTGCCGGAGTCTTAAAAAATATGACCCTAATTCAATGCCCCTTGCATCTAGAGTAAATTTGGAGTATGCATGGTTTACATTTGTACCTTTTAATGTTGGCACAAATGGTTGTGGTTGGGCATATTACCCTGAAAGAGGTAAAGTATGCAATCACTGGGAAGGCGATAACATTGTACGTGCTGTAAGATTTGGTAAAATGCTATATGATGAAGACCTTTGGGATAAGGAGTTTATAACCACTACCAGTGATGAGTATATGCAAAAGAAACTACGCAATAACGTTCTTTTACATTATAATAACATTGGGAGTTTGAGTATTTGGATACAGCGCTTTATCAACGATGACCAGAAAGATGTCCGGTTAGCTCCTGTTATGATGCCCATGGCAGATGGTGTTGGCGTTGATAAATGGTATCATTCTCCATCTGTTCTGGGATCTTATACCTTTGGTATTAATGCAAAAACTAAAGAACTAGATGGTATTATCAGGTTCCTAGAGGTGCTTTACAGTCCTGAAGTAAAGGATATGGCTGTTTATGGCCGTGAAGGTATTGAATATAAAATTTTAAATAATGAGAAAATGCCAATATTACCGGCTGCTGCTGATAGCTCTTGGTGTAGTTTATATGGTTGGGTTTATGTGAATAATGCAGATACATTGAGTTATAAACCCAAAATGATGATAAATGCAAGCACAGCCTTGAGTGATGCAGAAAAAGCAGATTACGTAGATTTAATATTTAATGCAGACAAATCTGTCAGGGATAAAATTTACGGTCACTTAAGCTATAATCCCATGTCTCTTGCCTTGCCCATAGAAGACAATTTTAGAAACCTGGGAACACAAGCTGTTGAATTACAGCGAAATCTTATTGCAAAAGCTATAATGGGTGAAATAAGTATTGAAGAATTTATAGCGGAAAAAGATAATGTAGTTAAAAAATATCAGAATATCACAGATGCTTATAACAAGAGCGCAAATGAAGCAAAAGTAAAGTTCAATTTAAAGTAATTTTTATTGATTAATAAGCCAGATTATTTTTTTGAATATTGCTATATAATTAGGCGATAGATGTCCCCATCTCTATAGGTAGCGAGTACCACTTCGGTTTTAAAGTGAAGAATATATCTCCTGCCTTGTTGAAGCGCATGGAGATTAGAAAATTTTTCTACAACCGAAAAATTTACTATTGATGCGTTATAAAAAGATATTTACTACATTTATAGGGATTTACTCGCTCATAATTCCAACGAAAACCAGGGAGCTTTGTGAATCCCTTTCGAAATATAAATATTAGGTTGTGATATTTGTAAAAAGATTTCTTTCTTGCACATATATATCAATAAAAATGGAGGCAATTGGTGATTATGGAGAGAGATTTATCTAGTGGAGAAAATTGGTACAAGGGCACACAAAGCTTCAGTACAAAATTTAAAAAGTCAATACCTATTTATATGCTTTTACTTCCAGCTATGATGCTTTTACTCGTTTTTCACTATGCACCTATATTCGGAATAGTGATTGCATTTAAAAATTTCAGCCCTTTTAAAGGAATTATAGGGAGTAACTGGGCGGGGTTAAAATATTTTATTAGCTTCCTTACGGATGAAAATTTTTGGAGGGTTATGAGAAACACCATTTTGATCAATTTTTATCAGTTAGTTTTTGGTTTCCCTTTTCCCATTATTTTTGCGATCTTTTTAAATGAACTTAAATCAGATAAATTTAAAAAAGTGGTACAGACTGTAAGCTATTTACCACATTTTGTATCTTGGGTAGTTGTTGCCAGTATTGTAACAACAGTTCTTTCACCATCTTCAGGTATAATAAATAGCTTCTTAAAGTCAGTATTAAACATCGAACCAATTTATTTTTTGGTGAAACAGCAATATTTTAGAAGCATTCTGGTCGTATCAAGCATATGGAAAGGGTTCGGAATGTCGTCGGTATACTATATAGCCTCACTTGCATCAATTGACCAAGAACTCTATCAGGCTGCTGCTATAGATGGCGCTGCGCGCATCAGGCAGACATGGCATATTACTCTTCCAGGGCTTCGGAATATTATTATTGTACTTTTAGTTATAAACATTGGCAGTATTATTACCATCGGTTTTGAACAGATTTATTTATTATATAATCCACTTGTGTATGATGTCGGGGACGTTATAAGCACATACACATATCGTTTAGGTATAGAAAAAGTACAATATTCACTTACCTCAGCAATAGGGATTACACAATCTGCAGTGAACTTTATTTTAGTTTATACAGCAAATAGACTATCACGTGTTATAGCCGGGTGGTCATTGTGGTAGAGGGAGGTTGAAGATGAAAAAGACTCTTGGTGAGAAGGCTTTCCAATATTTTGATATTTTGATTATGCTTTTAATACTTGCAATAATAATTTTCCCATTTATGAATATAATAAGTCTTTCTGTAAGCGGAAGGGATGCAATATTATCAAACAGTGTATCACTATGGCCAAAAGGCTTTAATCTGGCTGCATATGGCAAAATATTAGGCAGTGCGCTCTTCCTTCGCTCTCTTATAAATACTATTGGTATAACAGTTATAGGCACTTTTCTAGCAGTTATTCTGACATTAATGGTGTCCTATGCATTGACAAAAGACTTCTTAGGGAAAAAATTTGTTACATACTATTTTTTAATAACAATGTATTTCTCAGGTGGCTTAATTCCAACCTATCTGGTTGTAACAAAGTATTTAAATTTAAGAAATACTTATTGGGCTCTTATATTACCTTATTTAGTAAGTGTATTTTATATTATAGTAATGCGGAGTCAAATAGAGAATATACCATCAAGTATATTCGATGCAGCTTATATAGATGGCGCAAATGAGTATCAGACAGTATTTCAAATAGTATTGCCTACAATAGCTCCAACTATTGCTGCAATTTCTATGTTCTTTGCTCTCGGTAAGTGGAATTCTTGGTTTCCTGTTATGATTTATACAGATTATAATAAATTTTGGACACTTCAGTATTATCTGAGAGTAGTTGTGTTTTCAAAATTCTTGGGGGCAAAAGATAATACGGAACTAATATTAGAAGAAGCTCAGATACCTGAAGAAAACTTTCGTATGGCAGCAATTGTTCTTGTTGCTTTGCCTATAGTATCAATATATCCTTTTGTGCAAAAATATTTTGTTAAGGGAATCATATCTGGTGCTGTCAAGGGTTAAGTGTATTTTATAAAATGCTGAAAAACTGGCATATAGAGAGGAGATATAAAATGAAGGTACTATT
>DAOSDD010000307.1:0-4426 GCA_035362115.1 Clostridiales bacterium
GGCGGAAAAGTGGATGGATGTATATTACTAGGTACATATTCAAATGATCCCGCTCTTTTGGAACTAAAAAAGGAAGGATACCGGTTTTGTCTCATAAATAACTACATTGAAAATTCCGGAATAAGTTTTGTAGATGTGGACCATATTACAGGCAGTTTTAATGCGGTTAAGCACCTTATTGACCTTGGTCACAGGAGTATTGCATTTTTAAATGGTCCGATGCTTTATGTAAACAGCACAGATAGGCTTAAAGGTTATAGAAAAGCATTGGAATCATATAATATACCTTATGATGAGAAGCTTGTCTTTCAAGGTAACTATGGCAGAAAGAGCGGATATTACGCAGCAAAAAAAATACTGAATCTTAAAAAAATGCCTTCCTCCGTTTTTGCAGCTAATGACAGGATGGCAGCAGGCCTCATTCAAGGATTGTCTGAAGAGGGTATAAGGGTTCCTGAAGATATTTCAATTTTAGGCTATGATGACTCGGATATAGCCACCTTAATTGCCCCTCAGCTTACAACAATGCATGTGCCTTTTTATGATTTAGGGAGAAAATGTGCTTTTGAGTTTATAAGAAGTATAAGAAATACGAAAGAAGGCTTTCAAATAATAATAGAACCTGAATTAGTTATAAGAAAGTCGACTGATTATGTCCGTAGCCCATCACCAAAGTGATAGGCTTCCAAAGCCCTTATTGACAAGACTACAGATAGCGTACAAAAGAAACTAAATTACTAAAGTTTTGTGGTCCATTTATTCCATGTAGAATCATTTTTACGCTATATATAATTTTAGCAGTACAAGATCCACGAAAAATCAATTTGGGAAACAATAAAGCATTCAATAAGGCATGCAATGATTATAAAAATAACTTTATATAGGAAGGTGAGTTTATGAAAAGAAAAGCTTTAATAGTTTGGGGTGGATGGCTAGGTCATGAGCCCGAGCAAGTTATGCAGATTTTTAAAAAAACTCTTGAAGAATGTAGCTTTGAAGTGGAGGTTTCAGATACTCTTGATGCTTTTTTGGATGTTGAAAAGTTGAAATCCCTCCACCTTATAGTCCCTGAATGGACTATGGGTAAAATAACCAGAGAACAAGTTCAACCTGTTCTGGAAGCCGTCGCTTCAGGAGTTGGATTAGCCGGATGTCATGGTGGTATGTGTGACGCTTTTCGTGAAAGCACGGAATGGCAGTTTATGACTGGTGGACAATGGGTTTCACATCCCGGAGGAGATGGTGTTGAATATACTGTAAATATTAGAAGCAGCTCCAGTCCTATTGTTGAAGGTATTGGCGATTTTGTAGTAAAGAGCGAGCAGTATTATGTACATATTGACCCTGCAATCGAAGTTTTAGCTACTACCCGCTTCCCTGTTGTTAACTGGTACCATGCCTCAAATGGACATGCAGATGTCCCTGTAGTCTGGACAAAAAGATGGGGGCATGGCCGCGTATTCTATAATTCCCTGGGGCATCATGCTGATGTTTTTGATATTAAACCTGCACTTGAAATTATGTGCAGAGGATTCTTGTGGGCTGCAGAAGGAAAAGATATTGCAGTACAAAGAGATCTTAACGCAAATATATTTGAAAGTACCAAGAAAATGTTTTGAACCTCTAGTTGATTTACGATTATTATTAGTGGCAGAATGCTTTTTTTAAAGGAGATGTTATTTTTGAGTAAAGTTAAAGTTGGTGTTATTGGTTGTGGGAATATAAGCAGTATATACTTTAAAAACGGTAAACTTCTGGAAATCCTTGATATTACAGCATGTTCTGACCTTGATATTGAAAGAGCCAAAGCTAAAGCCGAAGAATTTGGCATTCCCAGGGCATGTACTGTACAGGAACTTCTTTCTGATGAGGATATTCAAATAGTCTTAAATCTTACCATTCCCAAAGCTCATGCAGAAGTGACTCTTGCTGCATTGGAATCCGGGAAAAACGTTTATGTTGAAAAACCTCTGTCAATTGCAAGAGAAGATGGGCTGAAAGTACTGAAAAGGGCTAAATCTAAAGGACTTCTTGTAGGATGTGCTCCTGATACTTTTTTGGGTGGGGGTATTCAAACCTGCCGAAAGCTTATTGATGATGGTTGGATTGGCGAACCTGTTGCCGCCACTGCATTTATGACTTGCCACGGGCATGAAAGCTGGCATCCCGACCCTGCGTTCTATTATAAGGTTGGCGGTGGTCCTATGCTTGATATGGGACCTTATTACCTTACAGCATTAATTAATCTTATAGGTCCTGTTAAAAGAGTTGCGGGTTCAGCAAGAATAACTTTCCCTGAAAGAACAATAACAAGTGCTCCTAAATACGGCAATAAAGTTACTGTTGACACCCCTACTCATATCGCAGGAATTATGGATTTTGAAACAGGAGCTATCGGAACAATAATTACGAGCTTTGACGTATGGAGTGCACAACTACCCCGGATAGAGATTTATGGTACTGAAGGTTCTCTAAGCGTTCCTGACCCAAACACCTTTGGAGGTCCGGTTTATATCAGGAGAAAAGACGCATCCCAATGGAGTGAAGTCCCCCTTACTCATGGATTTTCTGAAAACAGCAGGGGTATTGGTCTTGCTGATATGGCTTACGCGTTACTAAGCAGCAGACAGCATAGAGCAAATGGTGAAATGGCATACCATGTCCTTGACATAATGCACGGTTTCCTTGATTCCTCAGAAAGCGGAAAACATTATGATGTTCCAAGCACCTGCAAGCGTCCTTCTCCGCTTCCTATGGGATTGTCAGCTAATGTCCTGGATAAATGACCGGGTGCATTTAATTTATTTAAAGAAATTATTGGTAAGGAGTATAAGTGGAGGATGCTGTAGCTAGGCAGGGGTAACTCTTCTCTCAAGTAACAGGTATTCCTTTTATGCAGAAGAGTTTCCCGGTATCTTAAGCATTGGAACAGCAAAATCAGTGTTTGAGCAAAATAACTACAACTATTAAATTATTATTTATCAAGTTATTTTGTGAGTTTAATTTTGCCCGTAGCTGAATTTAAAGGCTCTAAGCACTATAACGGCAGCCCCTGATAAATATTTCTTCAAATCCAGTAAATGCGCATCATAGGCGTCATTCCCTATTTATAAAAGCCTGTACCTGTTCCATATTCGGCATTGCTTCCTGTGCTCCTTTTGCAGTTACAGCAAGTGATGCTACTGCATTTGCAAATTTTACACAGTCTGCCGGCTCCCTGTTTTGCGACAGTCCAAAAGCAAATCCTGCATTAAATGAATCACCCGCCGCTGTAGTATCTACAACATTTACTTTACGTGCAGGAACATGGATAAACCTTTCTCTATCAACAATAAAAGCACCTTTTTCTCCTGCTTTTGCAATAACGGTTTTTACTCCCCTATCCAGAAGTATGAATGACGCTTTTCTAATATCTTCTTCAGTACAAATCTTTACCCCTGTTAAAGCTTCAAGCTCCGTTTCATTTGGCGTAATATAGTCAACACACTTAAGGACTTCCTCCGTCAAGGATATAGCAGGAGCAGGATCAAGAATAATTATCTTGTTTTGTTTTAATGTTTGCTGAGTATTTCTAATTTTTTTTACGCAAAAATCCACAGTCTCAAGTGGGATTTCCAGTTGGAACAAAAAGATATCACTCTCAATGATGTATTCGAGTTTGCGATTTATATAACCCATATCTACCCTGCCATTTGCACCAGGAATAACAACAATATGGTTTGTCCCTGATCTATCGACTTCTATTACTGCAACTCCGGTAGAAACGCCAGGTTCAATTTCTATACCCTTAGTTTTAACACCATTTTCCACTAGAACCTGCAGATATTTTTTTCATAAAAATCTCCATGTCCCCAATGTATTCTCCATTCCTCCGCTGTCAGCTTTGTTTTCTACCGTATAATTCTTTCAATAAACATCTTAACAAAAGCATCTGCATCAACATTCCTTGCTGCTTTTATGTGTGAGTCAACAGTTTTATTGTTTGCAGACCAGTTCAAACCCGTTTTATTAAATGTAGTACCTCTTGAATATTGACCTTTTGTTTCCACAACAATGTTTTCATTTTGCACTTCAATGATACTGTCGCTAAAAACAGTTGTTATCCCGATGAGGTCTACCTCTGGTGAATTTAATGCAAATGCTATTGCAAGAGCATCATCAATATCATCACCTATGTCAGTATCAATTATTATTTTCTTTTATCCATACTCACATAACTCCCTTGTTTCATATTAATATTTGTTATTTTGTATGCTGTTTATAAACCAATACTCTACTAATCGGTATTCTATTAACCAGTAATTTGCTAACCCGTACTTTATTAGCCAATACCGGATTAGCTAATACCCGATGAACAGATAACCAATTAGTCAATACCCATTAACCAATAACCGATTGATTAGTCAATACTTGGATATACTATAAT
>DAOSDD010000308.1:0-4418 GCA_035362115.1 Clostridiales bacterium
AATAATAACATGTCCCCCCTGCGGAATTATACCATGTAAAACAATATTGAGTGCTGTTGCAGCATTATCAAGGTAAATCATACAGAAAAACCTTTCTCATTAACTACTACTTTGTTATGTTGCCAATGGAAAGCGCATTTCTGGAAGGTAATTTTGCTAACCCGTACGGCAAAAAGTTTTAAAAAAAGGCAAAAAATTTGTTGATATATGCCTTATATTATTGTACAGCGGGCATATCTATTATATAATAAATATATAATAATTTTCCAGGGGTAAAATTTTATGAGGTATTCGTATATCATTTTTTTCAGATAAGTAAGTACTTTATTATGTATAAGTGTTTTACGTATAAGTGTTTTATCTGCAATGCTAACTCTTTTACTTACTTTGAGTGCCTGTGAAGGACACAACGTAAATATTACTTTTACTTAAAATGAAAATGGGAAGCTATATGTATCTTACCGACTAAATTCTTCAGAATTTTACATGATGAAGAAAATCATTTTGGTGAAAATTCATTTATAGTTTCTGTTGAGAATTTTAAACTACAGATGAAATTCCTTAGGGATAATAATTATGTTACAATAACCTTAAACCAGTTGGAAAACTATATTAAAGGGAATACTGAACTTCCGGGAATCTGCAAAAATAAAATCTTCAAAAGGCCTGGACAGTCTTGAACCCAGCCATTTATGGGATATACCTTCATCATGCTAATTGTATAAAAATGGCCTTTTATCATATGCCTGATGAAACTTGGCCGTTTTATACACACCAAGTGAAATCTCAATATTTCCATCTCCATCAACATCAGCAGTTTGCAGCTTCCAGGGGTTCAGTTCGCCTATTAAATATTTCTGCAACACTTTAACTTCATATTTTGCTTGCTCGTTTTGCTTGTCATTTAGAATTATCGACAGACTTTCACAATACTCAGAGCCAAACATTTCACCTTCTAACTACCATTCCTTCTCTTATCTCTTCTGCTGACTCCTCACCCTTAATTATTTTTACAATTTCTAGAGCAAAGTATATAGCCGTACCGGGTCCTTTTGATGTTATTATTTTGTCCGACACTACTACAGATTCTTCTGAATGCACTGCATCAATCAAATACTTTTCAAATCCTGGGTAACATGTGGCCGACTTACCTTTTAACAGCTCAAGCTTACCAAATATGCTTGGTGCAGCACAAATAGCAGCAAGCCACTTACCTTCTCTGGAAAATTGAAGAATTATTTCTGTAAGTCCTATATGTTTCTCCAGATTTAATGTACCCGGCATTCCTCCCGGTAATACTATCATGTCTGCTGAAGAGTAATCAGCATCTTCAAATAGCAAATCAGCTATAACTCTTATGCCATGGGCCCCGGTTACTTCCTTTTTTCCTGTCACAGAAACAGTATCCGTCTCTATCTGCGCTCTTCTTAAAACGTCAACAACCGATAATGCTTCAATCTCTTCAAATCCTTCGGCTAAATGCATATAAACTTTCATCAAGTAAACACTCCTTCCATTTTATATTACTTACTTATATTACTTAAGCTATAAAATACAATATAACTAAAACATTTATATTTCCAAAAATTCAATCAAATCAATCTGCTAAATAGCCTTTTTCAATACTATCCTCCACCATATGCTTAACATATTCCCATAGGAATTCAGATCCTTGTTCAATAATACTGTTTTTTGCCAGTACTTTATCGCTTGTAATACCGAACTTATGCCATTGAGCTCCTTTTGTAATATAATTATGTAGTATAGGCATAAACCTGTCCATGGCTTTAGCATATTTAGCTTCTGCAGTTATTGATGCTTCAAATTCATCCCATAAACTTCTAAATTCGAGTTCCTGTTCTCTAGGTAGCAGAGCAAAGATTTTGTTTGCTGCATTTTGCTCCCTTTCTTCTTTATCAACATGCCCCTGTTCATCATAGGCAAAAGTATCTCCTGCATAAATTTCTATAACATCATGTATTAATACCATTTTTAAAACTTTCAACATATCAATATCTTTATTATTTGAATACTCAGAAAAGAGCATAGCACCAACTGCCATATGCCACATATGTTCAGCATCATTTTCAAGTCTCGAAGCATCCATGAGAATAGTATTTCTAAACACCTGCTTCAATTTGTCAATTTCAATTAAAAAGTCAAGCTGCTTTTTAAATCGTTCCATATCATTATCAATTATTATATTACTAGACAAGTCATAGTTGTTATTAGAGCTACAATTATTATAGATGTTATTACACATACAGTTATTATTAATATTCTTTTTTTTACTTTCAGTCATATAATGCTTTTCTCCATTTCTTATTAACACATTTTGTGGTTATATAAATACTACTTTGTTATGTAAGACAAATGCAACTATATAGGACAGGTTTTAAAACATTTAAAACCTGCTTCTGTTACCTTGATGTAACTTACGATTTGTAAATTCTTCATTAACTCTTTCAAATCGTAAATTATATAGTGTAAACATTATAAATATATCCACTAGGGGTGTATTTAAACATGAAACTTAATATTTGTGTATAAAAATCATTATCCATTTCGGCCTAGGGATGTCATAGCTGTAATAAGTTCATTAAGATGACCCTCTTTAAGCTTGGTCGGTTCCATCGTTAGTAGTCCCCTGTAATTCCAATTTTCTATAATCGTATTAAGAACCTCATAAAAATCAAATTGGTAGTCTTTCATTACCCATCTTGAACTTTCCAATTCCCCTCGTAGATGTATATTTACTATTCTATCCTTAAGTTCGATAAATTTCTCAAACTCGTTATATAAAGCTGCCCATTGCAAATCAAGAGTTATCCACTGAAACTGTTTCGCTAAATCATAAGGAGTGTAACCTTTCAGGTGTGTGGGTACATTTTCTATACTAGCCTTAACATTTGGATACTCTAACGATATTTTTGAAAAGACTTCGTTTAAAAAATCAATATCAAAGTTTTCCTTCCAAGTATCCCATAAATGAAATACACAGATAGGTGAGTTGATTTCACTGGCAAAACGTAGCGCTTCATTTATGAGCCGCTTACCTTCCTCCACATCAGATAATTTATTAGAACACAAATATATACCAATATCCCGTTTAGCATGAACTGATAAAATCCGTAAACTAGTTTCTTTTATTAAAGATATAATTTTATGAACTGAATGTTTGCAACTATTTAACCAAACATCCAAACGCCTATCCTGTCGATCCATCGGGGGAGTGCTTTCATCCCACTCCTCTAACATCTGAAACTCAAAACCATCTATTATGCATCTATGTTCTATATCTTTCATCAATTCAATAGAGCCAAAAAGGTCGCAATATTGTTTACCAACTGCTGCAATAGCAGGTGCAATCGATAAGGATATTAAATTAGAATAATCATATTTATTTATCATGCCTTCATCTCCAATTTACACAAACAAGGTAGAAAGCCGCAATGCCTTTAGGCTCATGGATGAATACCTTAATTTAAAATGGCAGTTTTTATCGTTGTAAGCCAAGAACTGCCAAACTCATATATAATATCATACCATAAATTTTTCCCATAAACCATTTTATATCTCATAATCATACTATTTTCAATTTGGATAACACATCCAAGGAATATCTTACCTTATGCAGGATTAATACATATCCTGCATAAAAGCTATCCTTGATATAAATATACTATAGTTTATTTAGAAAGTATGTAGCATAATAACGTATTAATATCATTCTTAGTTACCTACTCATTTAAACTCTAGTCTTAAAAAGAAACTATAACCAGCTGATATGTTGCCATTATCTTTATATCCAGCTACAATGACACACTCTGGCGGTCCGATAATTCTGAAAACAAACACCGGCATACCTTGATTTATTCTTGCTTTTATAGCATCAATCATTTTTTGTTTGTTTCCGTGAGGTATTGTATCTAACCTTGTTTGGATATTCCTATCAGAATTTTCGAATTATTATCATTTGTCATATAATGCATCCTTCTTTTTTAAATACTATAATCATAATAGTTAACTATCCTTTGATTTTATTCGCATGAATCTTTTTCATCTGCCGTAAGCGAGTTATATATGGATATTTGCTCTAAGTCTGTGGACAAGTAATGCCTGATGTTTGTTTGGAATAAAACATTTCCGCCCTTATATTTACCGTTACAGATAATAAAGTAGATGCAACGTTTGAGCGGAACCCGCATTTTCTTCAATATGTCATGCGTAATCGTACAGTGCTTTCTCGCTTCAATGATCCTTTTTGCGTATGTGATACCGATACCCGGGACACGGATCAATGTATCAAAATCTGCTTTGTTTACCTCGACAGGATACATATCAAGATGCCTGAGTGCCCAGGCTGCTTTTGGGTCAATATCATATTCTAAATTGGGTTGAATAGGCGGTGTTATATC
>DAOSDD010000309.1:0-4413 GCA_035362115.1 Clostridiales bacterium
TTATGCATTTATTGAAACGGTGTGAAGCAATCCGATTGGCGGATTGCACTTATGTATTAGTATGTATGAATTTTAAAGGAGGTTTATATGAATCCACTAAGTAATAATAAACAATCCGCAGAGAATAAATTAATTCTCTTATATATTATTGAGAAACTTGATATGCCTGTAAGCAACTTGCAGATAACAAAACTCATAATGGAAAACAAGTTTATGAATTACTTTTTTCTGCAGCAATTTCTAAATGAACTATGTGATGATAATCTTCTTTGCACTGAAATGGAAGATAGTAAAACTTTTTATTCAATTACAGAAACGGGAAAGAAAACTCTTAATTATCTTTCTTACCTTATTTTGCCTGTTATAAAAGAAAAAATAGATAATACCTTAAAAGCAGCTAAAAAGAAAATCAGGAATGAAACCCTTATAACAGCTGACTTCATTCCTGAAAGTGAAAACGAATACATAGTAAATTGTTGTGTACGTGAAGATAATTTTACACTAATTGAACTCAAACTTGCTGTCGGTTCAAGAAATGATGCCCGCAATATATGTGATAACTGGAAAAATAATTCCCATCACATCTATGCGGAAATAATTGAAAGTATCACAAAAAATAGGGGTTGATCCTGCTACGGTAAGTTAATAACTTTATTATTCTTTGATTCTCTATATAGGACAAAGCGGCTGCCAATAACCTGTACTATTTCGGCACCTGTTAAACCTGCAATTTCTTCGCAAGCAGTCCTTGCATCATCTTCCGAATTCCTGAGGACAGTTGCTTTTATTAATTCACGTGCCTCTAGTGCTTCATCAAATTGGCATATTACATTCTCATTAATACCGCCTTTTCCTATCTGAAGAATAGGTTGAATTGAATTAGCGATACCTTTCAAATAGCTTCGTTGTTTTCCCGTTAACATTTGTTGGGTTTTTCCTCCTTTTAATCACCTGTATATACCAGACATTCAAATTGAATCAAACTGGAACTTTGGTGAACTACCGCTCACACCTCAACTTCCTTTTTGTTCTTTCTTCTATGAGTTTCGTAGTCCGGTTGTCCTTTTTTCCATCCACTTCTACTTTTCTCAATCACTGTTGATTTTGCCTCTTCATTCATAATAAAATCATTTTTCATCGGGCAAAAATAAGCCATACTGCCATTTTTACAATTACCACATTTAAAGCACTCCATAGGATTAAAAAATATTCCCTCCGTTCAATTTTTCAATACTTTTTTCAATACTTTTAAAATGCTTTTTATTGCTTTGCTTTAATTTCATTCTATAACACATCCTGCATTTTTGTCTATATAAATATCAAAAAATGATTGTATAATCAATCCATAATACTGGCTATTCTATATAATCAAATTCAAAGTCATACATTTTTACCGTATCACCTTCATTAATTCCTGATTCCTTAAGTGCATCAATAATTCCCGCCTTTTGTATTGTCCTCTGGAAATATTGAAGAGATTCATAATCGCCCAGATTTACTGAACCAAGTATTTTTTTGACCAGTTCGCCTTCTACGACATATATATTATTTTCTTTTCTGACCGTAAAAGGTTCTTTCTCATCAATATCATAGACTACCATCTCATCCTCATATGCTGTAAGTTTTGTGTCGGGAATTGTTTTTAGCATTTCCCCGGCATACATCATTAATTCACGAACACCTTTTCCAGTTGCTGCAGAAATAGGGAATACCTTGTACCCCTTATCCTCAATTGCACTTTTAAATCCTTCAAGATTTGTTTCTCCAGCAGGAATGTCTATCTTGTTTGCAGCAATTATCTGAGGCTTTTCAACCAATAATTCGTTATATCCTTCCAGTTCCCTGTTAATCGTCTCGAAGTCATCTAAAGGATTTCTTCCTTCAATTCCTGATATGTCAATTACATGAATAAGTAATTTTGTTCTCTCTATATGTTTCAAAAATTCATGTCCAAGCCCTGCACCTGTATGTGCACCCTCTATAAGTCCGGGTATGTCTGCTAATACAAAGCTGTTGCCCACTTCCAGCGATACTACACCCAGATTGGGTGTAATGGTGGTAAAATGATAATCTGCTATTTTAGGACGTGCAGCAGATACACTTGCAAGGAGAGTTGACTTTCCTACATTAGGATAGCCAATAAGACCTACATCAGCTAAAAGCTTTAATTCTATATTTATCCACTTTTCCTCTCCAGGCTCTCCATTTTGTGAGAAATTGGGCACCTGCCTGGTAGGAGTTGCAAAATGCTGATTGCCTTTTCCTCCTCTTCCTCCTTTTGCTGCCACGAATGTTTCCCCTGGCTTTGTCAGATCTGCTATAATTCTGCCTGTTGTTTCATCTTTCAATATAGTACCTGGCGGTACTTTTATAAAAAGATCCTGACCGCTTTTGCCCGTACGGTTTGCGCCTTCTCCTTTATTCCCCGGTTCAGATTTATAATGCTTTTTATATCTAAAATCTATGAGTGTCCGGAGGCCTTCATCAACTGTAAAAACAACATCTCCGCCTTTTCCTCCATCTCCGCCATTCGGGCCTCCCGCAGCTATATACTTTTCACGCCGGAATGATACTATCCCATTTCCTCCGTCACCGGCTTTTATATATATTCTGGCCCTGTCTATAAACATATTATTATCAACTCCTGTTTCATTCACTAATCATGGAACTCATTATATTTATTCCTTTGCGGAAACTCGCATTTTATTATACACATTATTTTATTATATATGTAAGCAATATGAAAGTGAAAAAGTTAAAAAAATAATCCCGGAGAATACCGGGATTATCATATAATCAAGTTCGTAATTTAACTTACATAGCCATTATACTAACTTTCTTTTTATCTCTACCCTTTCTTTCGAACTTAACTGTTCCATCCGTAAGAGCGAAAAGAGTATCATCACTACCCTTTCCTACATTATCACCTGGATGAATCTTTGTACCTCTTTGCCTTACAATAATATTGCCTGCCAGTACAAACTGTCCATCGCCTGTTTTAACACCAAGTCTTTTAGACTCACTGTCACGACCGTTTCTGGAGCTACCTACTCCCTTTTTATGTGCAAATAGCTGAAGATTAACTCTAATCATAATTACACCTCCTCTTCTTCAACAACCACATATTTCCCGTATGAGTATTCTATCTGTTTCATACCTATAATCATAGCATCAAGGATAATCTTTGCGTAATGCTTCGAATGCTGATCTATATCAGGTGGAATGCTGCATTTCATATATCCGTCCTTCTCGCTGAAATTACTGATACCCGCCATTTCAGCTAAAGCTCCCACTGCTGTATAAGCAACTGCAGACACACCCGCACATACTATATCCTCACCATTCTTTTTGTATCCTGCATGCCCATTGATTGTAAATTCCCAAATAAATCCCTGTCTATCTCTAACAACTTTTACTTTTATCATTGCAATTAACTAATGGCAATTCTATCAATTTGTACTTTAGTGTAAGGTTGTCTGTGTCCTTGTGTTTTTCTGTAATTTTTCTTAGGTTTATACTTAAACACAATAATTTTCTTGTACTTACCATGACCCAGAACCTTAGCTTGTACATTAGTGCCTGCTACCAGCGGTTTTCCAAAATTCACAACTCCGTCGTTTGATACAGCTAAAACCTTATCGAAAGTCAAAACGTCGCCTTCTTCTGCTTCAATTTTATCGATAAAAACAACGTCGCCTTCCTGTACCTTATACTGCTTTCCACCAATATCAACTACTGCATACATTACAGCACACCTCCTCTTACCAGTCTCGCCATAAAAAGGCAGCACATAGTGCTTTTTAAAAAAGCCTTTCATGAGCGGCTACCGAAGTATTTTAGCATATCCCCCAGACAATGTCAATCTATTTTTTCACACAATATTTACGTTTTGGTTAATTCTACCGTCTCCCTGTTCATGTATATTTTTACCTGTACCTTTACAATAGGGGCACTCATCATTTATTGTATTGGCAAGCTCATATCCCACCTTTTTTCTTGTCATCTCAATAAGTCCCAACCCTGTCATTCCTATAACTGTTGTCTTGGTACGATCTTTTCTTAATGCAATTTTTAAGGCGTTTAAGACCATTTTCTTATGTTCATCATTATTCATATCTATGAAATCAATAATAATAATTCCACCAATATCTCTTAATCTTAATTGTCTTGATATTTCCGCAGCTGCATCCATGTTTGTTTTAAGTACCGTATCCTCCAGGTTATCCGATCCAACATACTTCCCTGTATTTACATCGATTACTGTAAGTGCCTCGGTTCGATCAATAACAATATAACCTCCACACTTTAACCATACTTTCCTTGTAAGAGCTTTTGAAAGCCTGTAATCTATCTGGTAATATTCAAAGACACTTTTACTCTTGCTAAAATACTGTATCTTGTTTTTCAAAGAAG
>DAOSDD010000310.1:0-4388 GCA_035362115.1 Clostridiales bacterium
GACTTGTTTAAAAATATAGATAGCTACAAGCTCTGTGTAGTAGCAGAACAGAATAATCTCTCTAAAGAAAAGATTGAAAAGCTAAAAGATTATGTTAAAAATGGTGGTAACTTAATAGTATCTGGTGCAGAACACACGAAAAAATTTGATGATATAGCAGGAGTAAAAGATCTTGGAACGGTTGTGGGAGAAGATACAGGGCAATCATTATATATCAGGGATGGAAAGACACTTTTCACAGCACTGGGTTACTGGAGACTCGTAAAAATTGATGATGCTATTGAAGTTGAACCACTGATGTTTTCTAGAAATCTTGGCGAAAGACAGAAAAACTCAGGTTCTCCAGCTGCAATTATTAAAGAATATGGAAAAGGCAAGATCGCTCTTATTTTTGGTCCGGTTTTCGGTACATATTTTGATTCCCACTATCCGGGTGCAAGACGGTTTATCAGAGAAATAATTGATAAACTTGGAATAAATGGGCTGGCTAAAGTTGAAGCACCGGTTTGTGTAAATATAACTATCAGGGAAAAAGAAAACAGAATTATGATTAATTTTGTTAATCTTGGGACCGGAAAAGCACTGTCTCCAAGAAACACGATTATAGAGGATGTTCCACCTGTTGGACCTACTAAAGTGTCAATACCTTTATATAAAGAACCTTCAGCAGTATTTCTTGCACCCTCAGGCATGCCGGTTGAATGGGAGTATGAGGGCAACACAGGTTTACTTAAAGCAAAGATTGATTTAATAGGTATTCATGATATACTTGTTGTGGAGAAATGACAGTATAGGGTTTATGTCCCTTTCTAATATGTCTGGCATCAGTACTGCAATGGGACATAAACGACTTATATTTCAAAGCAGTAAATAATGTAAATATAAGGAAATCTTTCCTGAAGTACTAAAAGAAATGAGCTTCGATGCTCAATATAAGGCTGATGATGTAAGTGGTGAAAAAGTAGAGGTGCCTGGCTCTGAACAGTAATGATTGGTAAAAGGTTAAGGTAAAAAGATAAATGTATAAATAATAATCATAAGTGGCATCAGAAGGCCGAAATGAAAGCGGTTTTCTGATGCTGGTCTTATTTTCAACCGAAACTGCATAAGGATGAATTACAGAATATGGATAAGCAATTTACCGTTTCACATATTAGGAGAAAGCCGTGAGAAATTTGAATATCAATAAGCTTATAGGCTCTCCTGTTATACATTCATGTATCTACTATCATATTCGACTGGAATCTATTTTCTACGGAAAAGACAACCCTGAAAAGAATGATGAACTACATACCTTTATGTACACAGCTTGCACCTTTATATGTAAAGCGAAATTTTGAAGAGCGTAAAAAGAATGGCGTGGTTATAGAAGGTACCTAGATATCCCTAGCTTACACCAGCCAGATTTGCAAACTGACTTAATGTAATATTTGTATTGTGAAGCATTACTCTGTCAAGTACTTTTACCAGTTGGGGTGCATTTAATTTCTTCAATTCCAGTAAATGCACTCAGAATAAAGATATAAATTGTACTAATCAGGGGGAATAGGATATAATATTATTATTATATGCTTTTTATTATGTGCAAATAGACAGATTAAATCTATAATCGAATGAATTTTGAAAAGTTTGAAAGGGGAGAGTTAAGTTGAAAAGGCTTCCATACGGTATAAGTAACTATAAGATGCTAGTAGAAGAAAATTTATTTTATGTCGATAAGACTATGTATATTGAAAAATTAGAAAACCTGCATTCATACTATATATTTTTCCTACGACCTAGAAGGTTTGGTAAAAGCTTATTTGTGTCGCTGCTCCAGCATTATTACGATATAAATGAAAAGGATAATTTTGAGGCTTTATTTAAAGATACATATATAGGGCAAAATCCAACAAAAGAGAGGAATAGCTACTATGTTTTGAAATTCAATTTTTCTGGTATTACTACTGATACAAAGGAACAGTTAGAAGAAAGTTTTACTACTATTACTAGAAATGCATTTGGCTTATTTCAAGATAGATATAATATACATTTTGATTATTTGGAATCAGGTTCTCCAGCTAGTATTTTTGAAGATTTTATAGCAAAAATCACCACAAAAATTGATAAACCAGTTTATGTGCTAATTGATGAGTATGACCACTTTGCTAATGAACTTTTAAGCTTCCAATTTAATTTGTTTGCAGATTCAATAAGCAAAACCGGTTTTGTAAGAAAATGGTATGAAGTATTAAAAAAAGCTACTGAATCAATTGTAAAACGAATATTTGCTACTGGTGTAAGCCCAATTACCTTGGATAGCCTTACCAGTGGGTTTAATATTGCTGATAACGTAACTCGGGAAGAAGACTTCAATGAAATGATGGGTTTTACTGAGAACGAAGTGAGGCAGATGGTTAAGGAAACAGCACGCTTCCCAATGGATGAAAATGATATGGATGATTTGATGGAGAAACTTCATAAGAATTATAACGGGTATTTGTTTTCAGAAAAAGCAAAAGAGAGATTGTTTAACAGTGACATGATTTTGTATTATTTAAAAACATATATAGAGGACAAAGAGGGACCTATAGATTTAATAGATCAGAACATAGCCAGCGATTATGGAAAACTAGGTAAAACGTTCGACCTGAAAGGTAAGAAGAGCAATATGGAGGTCCTGGAAAAAATATTAAACGGGGAGGAAATTGTCGCACAAATAACCAGGCAGTTCAGTATGGAAAAGGATTTTACAACTGATGATTTCAAGTCATTGCTGTTTTACCTTGGACTTCTTACCATAGATAAAAGGATACTATCCCGTGTAAAATTAAAAGTACCGAATTATGTTATCAAAGATCTATATTTTGGATATTTTGAAAAGAAAGTAAGAGAAGCTATAAATTACGAAATTGATACTGTAGAAATAAGTGATGCTGTATCTCAAATTGCACTTGAAGGCAAAAATAATCAATTTATATCAGTTATTGAAAATACATTGCACAAGCTTTCCAACCGGGATTACATTAGTTTTGATGAAAAATACATAAAGCTAATAATGCTTTCATATTTTATGTTAAGTAAAATGTATATGGTAAAGTCAGAGTATGAGGTAGAAAGTGGATATATAGATATTGCATTATTAAGGAGAGAACCAATAGACCCTGATTATTTCGCAATATTCGAGGTTAAGTATATCAAAAAATCGAATTATGAAGCATATGGAGAAAAAATTGTTGAGGAAAAGAAAAATGAAGCCATAGCACAAATTTTGAGATATAATACATCCAATGAGCTTAAAAACTTATCTAATCTTAAAAAGTGGGTAATTGTATTTGCAGGAGATAAATGTTTTGCTAATGTTGAGATCTGATTTTTCCTGAAAAACTAATTGGGCTTGTAAACATCAAAGACCAGAAATCAATTATAAGGAAGCTAAGTGTATTAATGGTTATAAGAGAAATTTTTTACCGGAGTTTTTTAGAATATTCTTAATTATGAGAGCAAATTACTTGTAGCCTGTTGCCAGAGTATTCTAAACTACTGACTACTGGCAGCTATGCTGCGGTATGCTATGCATTGTAGTGCAAGTTGTACATGGCACTTTGTTTATTATATAAACTCGGTTTTAACAACACATTGTTTCTTATGATGACCTATTCCCATAAGTAGGATATCTTTGAAGCCTTGTCCTTCAAATACCTTATAATATTTTTTATCTTTAATTTGTTTTATTGCTTCATCAACTAAGGTTTCCAGCTTTTCCTCATTAATTTCAGCTTTTTCGGCATCTTCTTTGCCTGTAGCCTTGAATTCCATTATGATTGGATGATATCTCTTATCCTTTGGAATTAGGATTATATAAGATCTTCCAAGTCCAACTTCTAAATTAGATTTTACGGTATATATATTTCTTAGTGTGGCACATAACCCGAGCATAAACATGTGGTATGCATTTTCTCTATTATCATGATAACTCATAACCTGCATAAGCAAGAGCTTATATCTGTAGACAAAAAGCTCAATATTGTTTTCCAATAAGGCCTGGAACATATCATATAAATAACTGGACTTCATGTTAGCACTTATTGTTATTATCTTTTCAAATTCCAACTGTATTTCATGATTGGGTATTTTAATATTATAGTCTATAAATCCTGTATTTCCCTCTGCAAGGGTTATATATCCGGCATTCATAAACAAGCCCCAAATATTGTCCTCCATATCCAGCATCTCATAGGTCATTTCTTTTTCTATTTTCACCTTTATAGCTTCATAGTTTAACAGCTTGCTGAATTTATCTTTAAATATGTTGTCTGATTTTCTTAAGCATTCTATTATCAAATCATTTGATGCAGTATTTACCCAGTAAGGCTGTAATTCTTTTCTATTGACATAATTAATTGCTG
>DAOSDD010000311.1:0-4371 GCA_035362115.1 Clostridiales bacterium
CATTTCGCATTCATTTCGTATGACAGGCTCCAAAAGATTTCTTATATGCATTTCATCTAAACCTATTAAATCTGCATCGAGCAAAAGAATAATATCACCTTTACTCATTTCAAGTCCATTTTTAACTGCTGCACCTTTCCCCATGTTTTCAGGGAGAACAATTACCGTGGCCCCATGTTCCTTTGCTACTAAGGCTGTCATATCTTCTGAACCATCACTCACAACAATAATCTCATCAATTATATCCACATTCTTAAGTTTATCAATGATTTTGCCGACGGTTCTTTCCTCATTATATGCAGGGATTATAGCACTAATAAGCATATACTCTCTCCTTTGTGTGGTACTTGGCACCACCAGAATTTTGTCTGATTGGTTAAATTTGCATTTTTCTAATTTCCTCAAGTAGTTCATCTACAATTCTTTCCTCAGGTATTTTCCGTATTATTTCACCTCTTTTAAAAAGCAATGCTTCTCTCTTCCCACCTGCGATACCTATATCTGCCTCTCTGGCTTCACCAGGGCCGTTTACTCCGCAGCCCATTATAGCGATTTTAATTTTCTTATTGCAGTTTTCAAGTTTTTTTTCTACTTTGTTTGCTATATCCGCCAGGTTAATGGAACATCTGCCGCATGTGGGGCATGATATGATTTCTACGCCATTTTCTTCAAGTTTTAGAGCTTTTAAAATTTCATGACCCATTTTTACTTCCTCTATAGGATCACCTGTCAGAGATACTCTTATTGTATCACCAATTCCCTCTGCTAAAAGGCACCCGATACCAATAGCAGATTTCACTGTTCCTTTGAATATTGTACCTGCTTCAGTTACACCCAAATGCAAAGGATAATCTGTTTTTTCAGACATTAACCTATATGCTGCAATTGTCATGGGAACATTTGATACTTTAATGGAAATTACAATATCATCAAATTTGCAGTTTTCAAGTATTCTAACATGGTTTAAAGCACTTTCCACCATTCCTTCAGGTGTTATTCCACCATACTTTTGAATTATGCTTTTCTCTACAGAGCCGGAATTAACTCCTATACGGATTGGTATATGCCTTGACTTTGCCATCTCTACTACCTGTCTTACTCTTTCCTCCCCGCCAATATTCCCGGGATTAAGCCTTATTTTATCAGCACCGTTTTCCATGCTGCTTAAAGCAAGTCTATAATCAAAATGAATATCTGCTACAAGAGGAATTTTTATTGATTTTTTTATGGACTTTATAGCTGCAGCAGCCTCATTGTCAGGTACTGCAACTCTTATTATATCACATCCTGCATCCTCAAGTCTCTGTATTTGTGCAATAGTTTCGGAAATATTACGGGTATCGGTATTAGTCATGGACTGTATTGTAACAGGTGCATCCCCACCAATAAAAAGGTCACCTGCCCTGACTTTTTTTGTTTTCTTCCTCTTTATATAATCAGCCCCTCCATATTTATTCACTTTGAGCTCCATCCCCCCCTCTTATATGGCATCAGTAGAAAAATTTTCCAACCTTCTTGCGTTTCAGCGAGGCGAGACATATGCTTACGTCTGAAAACCGAAACGGTATCAGCCGCCTATTGAGGTGGAAGACATCTATCGCCTCATTATAAGCCTGAGAGTATCATTATATATTGTAAATATTGCAAGAGCAATTAATATAACAAACCCTATCATGGATATAAATGCTTCCTTTTCAGGTGGTATGGGCTTCTTTCTAATACCCTCTATCAGGAGCAAAAGCAGCTTGTTTCCATCAAGGGCAGGAAAAGGAATTAAATTCGTAGCACCGATAGCTATGCTGATAAAGGCAGTTATATTAAGCAGGTAAAGCAATTTGCTCAGAAAAGTCGTTCCTTGCTCTACTGCATCTCCGATTGAGCTGACTATTCCTACAGGTCCCGTCATCTCATTCAGAGACACTCTGCCTGTTATAAGCCATCCAAGGCTATAAGCCACATTTCTTGCTGTTGAATATGCAAAAAGAATAGAATGTTTTAATACACCGGGGAAGCTCCCTTTCTGCAGTTCAAATTCTATTCCTAAATAGTACTGTTCCGGCAACCTGCTAACGTAAGGGACTATATCCAGCACTATCTCAGAACCGTTCCTTACTACTGTCATTTTTACAGGGTTCCCCTTGTTATCAGCCATAAAATGGTCAATGTCCTTTTTCGATGATATAGGAGATTGATTTAACTTTTTTATAACATCTCCATCCTGCAAGCCGGCTTTTGCCGCTGGTGTATCAGATGCAACAGCACCGACAACATTAGATAATTCTCCATTAATCTGTTTAGCATTAAAGCCAAACAAGTACCTTTCCTGTTCCGGAATTACTGTAGGTGATATGCTTGTTGTAAATCTTTGTCCACCACGGTTATATTCCACTTCTGCAGGTCTTCCCTTGTAAACATATAAAAACTGGATAAGGTCCATTGGTTGATAAACACTCTTCCCATCATACTTGAGTATTATATCTCCTTCCTTAAGAGCAGCATTGTAAGCAGGGGATTTCTCCTCAACATTGCTTAATCTGTTGGTAGTGAATCCTGTTACGGAAAATACTATGCAAAGAACAATTACTGCTATAACCAGGTTTGCCAGAGGACCGGCAGCTATTACAGCAGCTCTTGTCCATATAGGCTTTTTATTGAAAGCTCTTTCACTGTCTGATTCTTCCTCCTCACCTTCCATTTTTACATAGGCAAGTATGGGAAGCAACCTTAAAGAGTATGTGGTCTCGCCCTTCTTTATGCTAAAAAGTTTTGGTCCAACAAAAAGTGAAAATTCCAATACCTTAATATCTGTTAACTTCGCCACAAAAAAATGACCAAGTTCATGGACGATAACTATAAAATTAAATGCAATAAAAGCTAAAATTAAATTCATATATTCAATTACCCCCTATAGTAAATATGCCCGAGCTTCTGCTCTAGCCCATTCATCCACTTCTATTATATCATCAATAGACGGGTTTTTATTCACCTTATGGTTATCCATTGCTTTATTTATAATATAAGGGATGCATTTAAACTCTATTTTCCCATCCAAAAACAATTTTACAGCAACCTCATTCGCAGCATTCATAACTGCAGGCATTGTGCCGGATGCACTTATAGCTTTAAAGGCCAGCCCCAGGCATGGAAAGTTTATGTAGTCGGGTTCTTCGAAAGTGAGCTCTCTGTATTTTAGGAAGTCGAGCTTTGAAAAGTTATTATCCCTTCTTTCAGGATAAGTCAATGCAAATTGTATTGGTATTCTCATATCAGCCTTTCCCAATTGAGCAATAACCGCTCCGTCTATGTATTCAACCATTGAATGTATTATGCTCTGAGGATGTACTAAAACCTGTATTTTATCAGGATTTATATTAAATAGCCATTTTGCTTCAATAACTTCGAGGCCTTTATTCATCATAGTAGCAGAATCTATAGTTATCTTTGCCCCCATATTCCAATTAGGGTGTTTCAGTGCCTCTTCAGGTTTTACCTTTGCCAGTTCTTCAGCTTTTCTTCCTCTAAACGGACCCCCTGAGGCTGTTAAAATTAATCTTGATATATCTTTTTTTCTGTTTCCCATGATACACTGAAATATGGCAGAATGCTCACTATCAACAGGAATAATATCCACTTTGTATTTTTTTGCTTCTTCCATTACAATTTCACCGGCAGCTACCAGTGTCTCTTTATTTGCCAGGGCTATATTCTTCCCGTGTCGTATAGCTTCAAGGGTCGGCAAAAGCCCGGTTACCCCAACTACGGAATTTAAAACCAGATCTGCATTTTTCAGTGTCGATACCCTTTTTAAACCTTCCATACCATAACATACATCTATACCAGTTCCTTTAAGTCTTGTACGCAACTCATCAGCCAATTTTTCATCTTTAACGGAAACCACTTCAGGTTGGAATTCACGAGCCTGACTTTCCAGTAAATCAATATTTGTTCCCGCTGCCATACCTATAACTTCTATATTATGTTTACCATTTTCCAGGCTTCTATCATTCATGTTCCTGTTATCCAGGTTCCCATAAACAGCGCTCTTGTTATTTGTGCTTCTACTATTCAAATTTCTAACCACATCTAGAGTCTGAACTCCTATTGATCCGGTAGAACCTAATACTGATATTCTTTTGATCATCTATTTCCTCCATTCAAAAGTGGTACTCCCATAGAGCAGAAAACAAAAATCAGTGGCTGGTAATAAAAAATATAATATAAAAATACACAACAGGTGCCGTAAAAAGCACACTGTCGAATCTGTCAAGAACACCGCCATGTCCTGGTATTATATATCCATAGTCTTTTATCTTTGTATACCTTTTTATGGACGATGCAACCAGGTCCCCTATCTGTGATATTATGCCACAA
>DAOSDD010000312.1:0-4364 GCA_035362115.1 Clostridiales bacterium
TTCAACAAGGTGGTGTATTTATTAATGATTCTAAAGTTGAATCCATTGATTATAATATTACTTCAGAACAATTGAAAAATGGTATCAAAATACGTAAGGGAAAGAAAACCTACCATAAGGCTTTGTTGAAGTAAAGGGTATGATAACTCAATGAAAGAAACACATGTGAAAGAAATACATGCACTAAAATATGCACTAAAAACACTTGACTTTTTCAAATTATAGTGTTAATCTATATCTTGTTGGAACATAGTTCCAAAAATAAATTGTAAAGGAGTGCTAATATTGTCAATCAACTTTAATATTTTAAGTAATTATAAAATAAATAATATTATAGTTTTATAAAGTGGCAATAAGTGCTCATTTGGTCGTGGTATGACCCGCACTTATGTGCCGGGGATAACCACACTTATCGTCTGTTCAAGGAATTCTGATATTTTAGTCTATACCAGCGGCAGGGTGTTTAACCCCGCCGCTTTATTGTGCTAATAACCAATAATAGGGTTCTGAAGGAGCAAAGCTTCCGAAGGTTCGTTTTAGGAGGAATTTTAATGAAAACATTCATACCTGAGTATATGCTCTCTGCTTTCGCTGCGCAGGGCATTGACACTTCCAAACTTATATACGCGATCCACACTGATTCAACCAATAAAGATGGGAATACCGATGTTTATATTGCTATTAGCAATGAAAGCATGTATATCCTTTACGGAGAGGAAAAGGTAGTAAAAACAACTGGTGCCCGCAGGATTGTCGCTGTTTATGACGCCATAGAACTTGAAAATTATCCCCTTTGCCAGCTGGGTGAACTGACATGTGAACGGTTATTGTCAACAGGTCGCCTGTGCAGTGAAAAAGATGGGAACATAAAGATACTGCTGGTATTCTCAATAGGATTTCTATCCGACATTGAAAGGTTCATGAAAGTTGTTAAAAACATCCGTGAAGGTGCTCCGCCTCTTAATGATATACTCATTGATAAGGAACTCTTCTGCCCGAAATGCGGCACAAGGTATCCAGAACCGGAGCGTAAGCTATGCCCGAAATGCATGGACAAAATCTCAATAACCCGGCGCCTGATGGGTTTCTTTGTACATTATAGACGTAAGGTGGCTATCATCTTCATCACTATGCTGGCAGGAGCGATTTTCTCCATATTCTCGCCTCTTGTGGGTACAAAGTTTTTATTTGATGAAGTACTTACAGAGGGCGGCAGTTATTATGGCGCTATCCTTGCAGCTGTATGCCTGATATTTGTTGTCAGAGCCATCAGTGTAGCCTTGAATATTCTCTATTCATATGTTCTGGCAAAAACTGTTCCCTGGATTGTTCAGGATTTAAAGCTTAAAATCTTTGAAGCCATGCAGCGGTTGTCTGTAGGATTCTATACATCCAAGCGCACCGGCTCCCTGATGAATCGGGTCAATCAGGATGCCACAAATATTTATTGGTTTTTTGTTGATGGTCTTCCTTATGTTATTGTCAATGTATTAACGTTTTCGGGTGTAATAACTTTGATGTGTGTGCTTAATATAAAGCTTGCTGCTGTATGTATCGCCATACTTCCCATAGCAATCGGCTTATTCAGAATCCTATGGAGTATCTTCCGCCGCTTTCACCATAAGAATTGGGTATATAACTCCCAACTCAATTCCATGGTTAGTGATTCAGTGAACGGACAGCGTGTTATCAAAGCTTTTGCCAGGGAGGATACTGAGGCACAGCGTTTTTCCGAGGTGGGAGGCAAGCAGGCTGCTGTGGATATACGTGCTATAAATACGGGCTTTACGGCTTTTCCCCTTATTTACTTGTTCATGTTTTTGGGCCAGGTCATTGTTACTGCTATCGGCGGCAACATGGTTTTGAAGGGGGAAATCACTCTAGGTACTCTATTGACATTTATTGCTTATCTATCTATGCTTTATGGACCTCTTGAATTCATGTCATGGGTTTCCAACTGGTGGGCCCGTTGCGTTGATTCGGCCCAGCGGGTTTTTGAAATCATCGATGCCAAACCCGATGTTGCTGAACCTGATAGTCCTGTCATATTGGAACGTATCAGGGGTGATATTGAGCTCAAGGACGTGAAATTTGAATATGATCCCGCAACACCTGTGCTAAAGAACCTGGATTTATCCGTGAAGGCTGGGGAAATGCTGGGCATCGTTGGAAAGACCGGTGCGGGCAAATCCACCATGGCTAACTTGATCGCACGGCTTTATGATGTGACGGAGGGTTCTATTACTATTGACGGAATCAATGTAAAGCAGTTATCCTTGACCCAGCTGCGGCAAAGCATAGGCATTGTATCACAGGATATTTATCTCTTTATCGGTACAATAGCCGATAATATAAGGTATGCAAGGCCGGAAGCAAGCATAGAGGATGTTATACGGGCGGCCAAGGCAGCTTCAGCCCATGAATTTATCATGATGCTCCCGGATGCCTACGAGACAAAGGTGGGGGCAGGAGGGCAGGATCTCTCAGGAGGAGAAAAGCAGCGTTTATCCATAGCCCGTACAATTTTGCAGGATCCTGATATTTTAATTTTAGATGAAGCTACTGCAGCTATGGATACTGAGACTGAAGCAAGTATCCAAAAAGCTCTTTCCAGTCTGCAAAGAGGGCGAACAACTATTGCAATAGCTCACAGGCTTTCTACGCTGCGTGACGCAGATCGTCTTGCCGTTATCAGTGATGGCAAGGTGGTGGAAAACGGAACCCACAAAGAACTTATGCAGAAAAGGGGCGAATATCACAAGCTCTATACAATACAGTTAGAGGGCCTCAAGGTTATAAATATGGAAAGCTAAAAGAAATAAGATGAGAAATAAGATGAAAATAGATCAAAAATAAGATCAAAAATAAAATCAGGAATAAGAATAGAAACAAGAGCCGAAATAAGAAAGAAATAAGAAGGGAATTAAGAAAAGAAATAATTAAGGAGTGATTTCTTTGGAAACAGCAACACAAATAACAGCATCATCTTTGACTGATGCTATTGATATCGGTATGCTTGATCTCAAAAATGCCGAATTCTATGTAACACCGGGTGGATTCACAGGATTAAGATACGCCGGAAAGGATTATAACCGCATTGCATTAAGGCGTGCCCTTCCTGTAGGGCATCCTATGGAATACATTTCGGTAGCTGATAAGGAGAACAAGGAAATAGGAATGATCCGTTCCCTTTCAGAGCTCAGTGAGAAGCAACGCAGCATTGTGATCGCCGAACTTGATAACCGGTATTACTGTCCAACTGTGCACGAGTTGAAGTCGGTAAAAAACAAGCTGGGTTATGTTTACTTTGAGCTTATAATTGGTCGGAACAGCTTTAAATATAAGAAAAACTGTGCTGTAAAGGATGTAAATAAGAATATCCGAATGCTGGACGATGACAGGCTGGTCATATTTGATGTAGACGGTAACCGGTATATCATCCAGTCACTGACCGAGCTTGACAAAAAGAGCCTGAAAAGGCTTGAACCATATCTTTTTTAATTGAAATTAGGAATTGAAATTAGGAATTGTAACTAGGAATTGTAACTAGAACGTTGCTTACCCTTTTCCCGGCGACCAGGGGTAAACAACATTGAACCATGATATTTCGTGTCGCTGGAGAAAGGCGGCTTACCGTGTTGAAAGCACATGAATTCCAATATGATCTCGACCTAACCATGCAGCCTGCAAAAGGCACCCTTAGCTTCGACGAAACGGGACAAATCGTTTCCTGCATCGGCGATGAAACACTGTTGACACTGTCCGCAAATGAGGTTAAGGAGGTGTCGGTAATCGGAGGGGTGGGCTGCGGTCTTCTTTTTGCTAAGATGAACAATGACAGTGAAATCCTTCTCTGCCGCTTTACAATGTCGTCCATGAAGGCAGCGGGTGAATTCTGCAAGGTGGTTAATTTCTATGCTCAGACAAAACAATACGTCATCCCTGATGAAAAAGAAAAGCCTGTATGTGAAAAATGCGGTCGTCCCCTTGTTGAGGGAATGTCCGTATGTCTATTCTGCTATAATAAGATAGGACTTTTGAAACGCTCTCTTGAATTAATGCGCCCCTTTGCTGGTAAAATTGTGCCGGCAGAGCTTTTTTTAGCTCTATCGTCCGTAATGTACCTTCTCGTACCGCTTTTTAGCAGGCTTCTCATTGATGATTATTTGCGTCCGATGAAGGGGACATTCCAACAGATTCTCCTGCTGGCAGGCGCCATGTTTTTTGCCAGAGCTATCGGAGAACTTATTTTTATCCTTAGTTCCAGAGTCTTTAATGAGGCAAGCATCCAGTATGCAAACCATTTAAGGAATCTGGCGTATGAAAAGATTCAAAGGCTGTCTATGAATTCACTTGCCAAGAGG
>DAOSDD010000313.1:0-4343 GCA_035362115.1 Clostridiales bacterium
GTAAATATTTATTAAAACAGAGACCGAGAATCGAACCCGATACCTGCGCATTACAAGTGCGCCTATAAAGCCGATTACTCCAAATCTGAAAAATTTCCCTTGACAACCATAAGAAACGTTTTATAATTCCCTGGTAATTTGTATATACAATTATACAAAATATGCTTTTTTATCTATAAGGGGGAATTATATGAACATGAATGTTGACTGGGAACAGAGAATAGATTGGGCAGCAGTAAGGAAACATCGACTTCAGAGGGTTGTTGACGAGATTAAGGCTAATGATCTGGATGCTGTGGCCTTTACAAAGCTGGATACAATTAGGTATGCGATATCCTTTCGATCTGTTTTTAGTCTTTGGTTTCATGGCAATCGATATATTTTAATCATCACGCGCGATGGAAAGGTTAAATTCCTTGTGGCAAGTGGATGTTATGAGCGTGTTAAAACATCGATGCCCTGGATTACTGATTTTGTAGCATTTCCTTTCGTTATGCTTCATGGTGTGAAGATTGTTCAAGATGCCTTTAAGCAGTTAGGTCTGCTTAATGCAAAAGTTGGGCTTGATATGCTTCCGTTTAATGTTTTTTCCGAAATGCAACGTACCATGCCAAATGTTAAGTTTCAGGATGGTACACCAGTAATAGATAAGGCTCGAAGAATAAAGCATCCTGATGAAATCAAAGCTATTAGATTAGCAGCTGAAATAGTAGACATCGGAATGGAGACAGTTATGTCCATGAATAAGCCTGGCGTAACCGAAATGGAAATTTCTGCTGCTGCATCATATGCCATGAACCTTGCTGGCTCTGAAGAAACGCCATACATGCCCCTAGTGTGTTCTGGAGATCATGGGACTATCGGCTATCGTTTTCCAACCGATAAGCGTCTAAGGAATGGTGAACTGTTATACAGTGATTGTGGGGCAGCTGTGCTCAATGGTTATCAAGGAGATATCGCACGTACAACCGTTGTTGGAGGAAAGGCAACCAACGAACAGAAAAAAATTTATAGATGTATGGTGGATATGTTGCTTACAGGGCAGAATTCTGTCCGTGCGGGTGTTTCAACCGCTGAAATTGCACAAGCATGTCAAGGCGCTGCGGATAAGGTAGGCCTGGGCCAGTATACTTATCTTGGAATTGTAGGGCACGGTATTGGAACTGATATTCATGAAGCCCCTTCTATTGGGGATAAAGTTGGAGAAGGTGAAGCGGTTGAACATTTGATAGAGAATGAAGTCATATGTCTTGAGCCAGGAATTTTATTACCGGGAATAGGCGGAGGTCATGTTGAAAATATGATATTAGTTAAAAAGAATGGATGTGAGCCTTTGACCAAGACGGCTTTTGATGATCGGCTTCTTGAGTGATCGGCAGGTGATAAAAGTGTATCCCGAGCTGCGAAATAAAGTAGTTGTTGTTACCGGCAGTGCTGGCGGTATTGGAAAAGAGATAGCAAAGCTATTTTCTCGAGAAGGTGCTATCGTATGTCTTTTGGACAAGATATCGACCGAGAAAGTTGCGAAAGAAATTGAATTATTCGGAGGTAAATGCAAGTCTTATATAGTCGACATTATTAACGAAGAATCAGTCACTGATTGTTTTGAATCCATAATAAGAGAAATAGGCGGTATTGATATCTTAGTTAATAATGCCGGTGTCTTAATAGCTTCTGAGCTTTTGCAGACGAGCCTTGAATCATGGAACAAGATGTTGTCTTTAAATTTAACATCGGTTTTTTTGTGCTCAAAAGCCTCTATTCCATCCATGATTCAAAGAGGTGGAGGTTGCATAATTAACGCTGCTTCATGGGCAGCAAAGATGCCTTCAATAGGCCATGGAGGCTATGGTGCTGCTAAAGCAGGAGTATTAAACCTTACAGCCACATTAGCCGGTGAATTGGCTCGTTATGGGATTAGGGTTGTGGCTTATATGCCGGGAGTGGTTCGGACACCTCTATCCCAAGGAATAGTCGATAAGAACCCTTTAGCAGTTGCTAATACTATTGCTTTAGGTAGAATCGCTGAACCGATAGAAATAGCAAAAGTTGTAGTCTTCCTCGCAAGTGACACTGCGGCATATATCGATGGTACGACAATCGAGATTAGTGGTGGGAAACTTTGTGTGCAGAATCCTATCCCTCTTGGTAAAGAGGTTTAGAAAATTTAAGGAGGCGGCTTAATGAGAAGAAAACTTCGTCTTGCCACATTTTTTGCTATGCTAGTTATTCTAGCAATGCCGGCAATTGCACAGGATGTCATCAAAATAGGCACGATATTCCCTCGTTCCGGAGCCAATGCAATGCTTGGTGAACAGGCTTTTCGAGGAGCTGATTTAGCTCGGAGATTTGTTAACGAAGCAGGAGGTGTAAAGGGTAAGCAAATTCAGTTTGTAAATGCCGATGCTCCTACTCCACAAGCTGCAGTTACTGAAGCGGAACGCTTGATTTCTAAAGAAGGCGCAAAGGTTCTGATCGGATCACTTACTAGTGGTAATGCACTCTCAATTGCTTCTGTTACCGAGCGTTCTGGAGCAATTCTATGGGAAACATCAGGAATAAGTGATGATGTTACAAATAAAGGTTTTACCAGTGTTTTCAGAACTTGCGATGCTGGTTCGCTTCGTGGTCAATCGGCTGTAATGCTTGCATATGATAGTATCGCTGCATTACTTGGCATTCCAGCAAATGGCCTAAGAGTTGCCATGATCTATGAGAACTCTAGTTATGGAACATCTCAGTATAATGGTGCCATGGCTGAGATGAAAAGAAGAAATATGAAATTTGTATTTGCTAATGGATATCTTAGTTCTGGCACTGACCAAACCAGTCTTGTCTTGCAAGTTAAGCAGGCTAAGCCAGATGTACTTATACATGTAGGCTATATAAATGATGTTCAATTAATCGCCAATGGATTACGTGGATATAAGGCCGCTCCAAAAGTATTAATAGGAGGAGGGGCTGGATATACCGATCCACAGTTCCAAGTCGGTCAACAGACTTTTGCTAATGGTGTAATTGGTATAGATATGCCATCAAATATCGACCCCAATCTTTTGAAAAACGAGAAAGATCGAGCCATAAGCAAGCAGTTTAGAGATAGGTATAGGGCGGAGTATGGTGAGAGTCCATCACTTGCAGCAGAAGTTGTTTTCCTAGGATCTTATGTTTTATTAAACAATGTTCTTCCTGCAGCCACTGATATGTCAGTGGAATCTATAAAGAAAGCAGCTCTATCTATAAATGTTCCAGAAACAATAAATGGTTGGGCTGTTCGATTCGATTCAGCAACAGGGCAGAATATCGGTGCGACGGCAGTTGCTTACCAATGGCAAGAAGGTCAAAAACAAATTGTATGGCCTTCTAATCTTAAGAGTGCGGATTTTAAATATCTTCCTCTTTCATGGTAAGTAGAAGGTAGCTGGGGGCTTGGTTATTCAGAGCCATGCTCCCAGTTGCAAGATTAAGTACCTATAGTTATTTCCGTAAAAAGGGGATGATGGTGAGTCAGATTGCCCAATTAATTGTTTCTGGCGTTCTCGCGGGGGGATTATACGGAATTATCAGTGTTGGCCTTACCCTCATTTTTGGTGTGCTAAATCTAGTAAATTTCGCACATGGCGAATTCCTGATGATAAGCATGTATATCTCTTTTTGGATGTCAGAAATATTTAACTTAAACCCTTACATGTCCTTACCAATAGTAGTTGCTGCCATGTTTGTTTTTGGTATTATTATTCAGAGCATATTTATTCGACCAGTTACGGAAGCCTCACATGAAGTCCAGATAGTAATTACTCTTGGTTTAAGCACGATAATGCAAAACTCAGCCTTAATGGCATTTAGTGGAAATCTTAGAGTTTTAAGGACCCCGTTTTCAGAAAGCATGATTGAAATTGCGGGAATTTTTATAAATACTCAACGATTACTTACTTTTACTCTTGCAATTCTGGCTACAATAATACTTTATCTATATTTGACAAAAAGTTATTTTGGAAAAGCAATACGTGCTACAGCCCAAGATTCTCGTGCTGCGAAATTAGCGGGTATTAATGTTCCCTTTGTATATATGATTACCTATGGCATAGGTATTGCATTAGTTGGTTTAGCTGGGGCGTCCATAATCCCGCTATTTCCGGTTTACCCTACAATAGGATGGCATTTTGCAAATATTGCTTTCGTTGCAGTTGTACTCGGAGGATTGGGAAGTATTCCCGGTGCCATGGTAGGAGGAATAATAATTGGCTTAATTGAATCAATAGCAGGCTTTTATTTTGGCTCTGAATTTCAGCAAGCAGCTTATTTTATAGTGTTTATAATAATACTGATTATTCGGCCTACGG
>DAOSDD010000314.1:0-4341 GCA_035362115.1 Clostridiales bacterium
GAAATAACAACCGATTTTTTCCATAACATCAAGTTTGACCATTTCATAGATCTTAAAGTCTATCTCAGGAGGATATTCTGCCAATTTCAAGGTTATTACCCTGAAGTAATCATGATAAAAGCTAATTCCAAGGAACTCCATTTTGTCAAATATTATCTCCCCGTTATAATAACTGGAATTAAGCAGGTTTTGAATAAAATGGTGTTTTATTATAGGGATACTTTGCTCCATTTTCTTTTCCTGCTCTTTTACTCTTTCTGACAGTATGTCCAGCGTTGAACCTATAATTCCGTACTCGTCTTTTGATATACTTGGAGAACGAAATTTTACAACATTTTTACATAAATCCAGTAAATTTCTCAGCGGTGAATAAATCTTCCTGGTAGATATAAAAGAAGCAAAAAGTCCGAATAAAAGGGTTACAACAGTAATTAGCAAGATTGTGCGTCCAAGAAAATTAAGTCTGCTTTTCACTAATTCTGCGATGGGTTGTACCGTAATGTATTTCCAGCTATTGAAATCAGATGTTACATACGATACGATAGAATCGACATTATCAATTTTCGTTATAAAATAATCACTTTTATTTATCGATTTTAATATGTATTTACCATAAGGCATATTATTAATATTTGAAAACAAGTATTTCTTTTCATTGTGTGACACAATTTGACCTTCTTCATCTACTATAAAAATTTGTCCGAAAGCAACAGGGGCCGAACTCTTAATTACTGTATGCAGCATATTTTCGTCTACAGCTATTGCTATACTTCCTCCACTTTTTGATTCAGATGCGGGTGGTGAAATTTTACGTACAAAAGCTATGTATACATGTTCTTCATCAGATGTAGTAGCAAGTATTTCTTTTTTAAGTCCCCAGTATTCCATAACATCCGAATCATATAAATCCCTTATGTAGCTTCTGTCAGGTAAAATCGAATGATCATTTGAACTATACTTTATACCATCTGTAGTAACCAGGAGATCATTGCTTTTATAATATATTGATAATGAACTTATTAATGGATTTGTTGCTCTAATATTATTTAGAAATGAACATACTTTGGTAAGATCGGAATAATGGCCTTCTACAGAGTTTAGAAAATAAAATGATAAATCGCTATTAGTTATTGCATTCTGTAACACTATCAACGACAATTTATTAACGCTGTCAAAAACAAAACTGTCTATGGTATTTTTAAAATTATTCAGTAATTCGTTGTTGGATTTGATAGCCCAGTTTTTTATATTTTCTCTCTCCAAACGATATGAAAATAAAGCCATACACCCAACGCAGATTATTACAATCATCAGGTATGAAATAAAAAGCTTGTTTAAATGACTTAATTGTAAGCGCTTGACATAATTTGAACATTCCCGGGTTTTGTTTTTTTTATTATACTTATCGAAATACTTGTCGAAAATAGATATTGATTTTGCCGTTAAGTTCAGCTGGTTGTAAAAATTCCGAATTCTGAGGTGCATCATATAACCTCCCTTCTATCTTACAACCCCTATTATAACTTATTTTAAATCTTTTTTAAACAGCATAGCAAAGATTTCACAAATTATTCAACATAGGTGCAAGAAATTTATTATTGAAAAATCAAATTATTTAACATAGTTAAAAGTATTTTATGTTGTGCTTCATTAGAATGAGTAATAGAATGAAATCATGGAAAAGTCATGAAACAACAAACCACATTATATGTCTGATACCCTGATAATGTACGGGGTTGGAAATATAAAATCAAGGAGGTAGTTTTTATGCAAAAAGCTGTTAGATGTATTGCATTGGCAATGGTTATTGTATTTTCAGCGATGGTAATGACTACTGGTTGTGTAGTGCGAGAAAGTGGAGGTGAAACCAGGTCTGAAGTATCAAAGCCTGCTGATACCGTAAAAGATGCTACTGGTAAATCTACTGGTGAACCTAAGGTGGAACCTCCGGTAAAACTTAAAATGTTTTTTGGAGATGCAGGTATCAAATTCCCGGATGATATTGACAAAAGCAACAACCCTTTTCTTAACATCATTGAGAAAGCAGCAAATGTTGACCTGGAAATGATTCAACCTGCATATGCCGATTTTCAGACAAAATTCAATCTTACCATGGCTTCCGGAGATATACCGGATATTGTGCACTGCTGGTTCCATGCAGATATAAATAAGTATGGTGCAGATGGCGCATTTGCCAACTGGGAACCGCTGGTAAAGAATTCTAAAGTTTTGTCAAAATACTATACACAAGATATGCTTGATATGATGAAAACTGACGATGGTTCAGTATATGGACTGTATGTTTTAAACACTAGAAATGCAGGTGCTACTTATGCTCGGATAGACATTATAAAGGAAATCCTGCTAGGAGATGCAAATGCAAACAATGATGGCTGGTATAATCAACTGGTTACTCCCGATGATTGGTACCAGGTAATGAAAAAGCAGAAAGAAAAATATCCGGATTCTGTGCCATTCTCATGTACAGGTTGCTTTATGATGGCAGATATGTTCTTTAAGGCTTTTGGTATGGGACATGACGGAAACGGTGTAAAAATGCAGGTAATACCCAATGAAAAGTATATATGGGGTTTTGAAGCTCCCAAAGCAAGAGAAGCTGTAGCATTCCACAGGAAATTGTATGAAGAGGATTTATTGGATAAGACTTTTGTTACAAATACAGGAACTGAGTTTTCAAATAGAGTATATGAAAAAGATATGATTGTTTTTCGTGGTGACCCGGCTGCGGTAATCAGTGCACAAACAGAATTTGCAAAAAGAGGCAATACAAAGGCTGTTATAGGTCCTGTGCATAATCCAATAGCTCCGGGAGTTGATCCTGAGTCTGCTTATTGGGGTAAATCTCCATTAGGCTGGCATATAGTTTCTATAAACAAAAAATCTCCTCACATAGATGCCTGCATAAGAGTGTTTGAATCATTAATTGATCCTGATATATGCAAACAAATGGCCTGGGGAAGAGAAGGTATTGAGTATTTTCTGAGAACAGATGGCTCAAAAGTTCTTGATATTGAAGCAAGTAATGATACATCATACAGAGTTGCCTACACATTTATGAGAGCCTACTGGTTCCTGGATAATCTTGATGTCAGAGCCGCACAAATGCTTCCTAAACTGGATGCAACTCAGGCAACAGCATTTAAAAAAGCATGGGATACAGGTATTCAAATATGGGAGAAAGAGTCCTCACAGGTTCCGGAAATAACTGTTGCAAATTTTGTACCTTCAATTCCGGATCTTGCTCCAAAAACGAAGGAAGCAAGAGAAATATCCAAGGGAATTATTTTTAAGGCTGTTATGGGCGAAATTTCGATGGAGGAGTATGATAACCAGGTTAAAGATTTTCTGAGTAAGTATGGTTATATAACTGAAGCTTATACAAAATCATATAAAGAGGTACTCAAAACAAGAGGTCAGTAAAAAAGTGCAAAGATTACAGAGCACAATTAGTTCAGGTGTAGTTCAAAAAGTGCAGCGTGTGCAGGGCATAGCTTTTGGAGAAGCTATGCCCTGCACCTGGAATATGTTATTCTGGTTTTTACATTTCAGTGGAGGTGGTACTATTGGCAGAAGTAAATACTTTAGATGCAAATGCGGGCACTAAAAGAGCGAAATATCTTTATAGCAGTAAAATGAGATTTATGCCAGGCAGAGATATACCTGTATATCTGCTTCTTGCCCCAGCTGTTATATTGCTTTTCATATTCCATTACATGCCCATATATGGTATTGTAATGGGTTTTCAGAAGTACAGCCCTTTTAAAGGGATAGGCGGAAGTGAGTGGGTAGGATTATTACACTTTAAGGAGTTCCTGACAGACCCGTCCTACTGGAAGGTTATGAAAAACACCATAATAATAAACGTTTATTCTTTGATATTTGGCTTCCCTGCACCTATTGTATTTGCGTTATTATTAAATGAAGTTACAAGAATGAAGTATAAAAAGATAGTACAAACCGTAAGTTATCTCCCCTATTTTATATCATGGGTTGTTGCTGCAGGGCTTGTTATGTCTGTACTTTCACCTGTTACAGGTATTATTAATATTGCTTTAAACAGATTGTTCAGAATAGACCCCATTTATTTCATGGTAAAAAAAGAATATTTCAGAACAATACTTATTACATCCGGCATATGGAAAGGTGTAGGAATGTCATCTGTATATTATCTTGCAGCAATAAGTTCTATAGATCCAACGCTATATGAAGCTGCTACCATAGATGGCGCAAATAAATGGCAGCAGACATATCACATTACCTTGCCTGGTCTGGCTTCAATTATAACTGTTTTACTGATACTTCAGGTGGGCAGCCTTTTGA
>DAOSDD010000315.1:0-4324 GCA_035362115.1 Clostridiales bacterium
ATATTCATTGCCGGTGCTGTTAAAGGTCCATTTCAGTCAGTGATATCAACACTGGCACTATTAGGTGTTATTATTTTTGGAATAATAATGACACTGTTAACCTCCAGACTCCTGTCAAAAACTGTTTTAAAAGGCTTATCCTCATCATTTACCCTGGAGCTTCCGCCATACCGCAAGCCGCAGATTGGCAGAGTTATTATCCGTTCCATATTTGACAGAACTCTTTTTGTACTGGGCCGCGCAGCTGCTGTTGCTGCACCTGCAGGCCTTGTGATATGGGTCATGGCTAATGCACATATAGGGGAATTAAGTCTTTTAAATCATTGTGCTAACTTTTTGCAACCGTTCGCTTATATGCTGGGTTTGGATGGGTATATTCTTATGGCATTCATTTTGGGATTTCCTGCCAATGAAATAGTAATACCAATAATTATTATGAGTTATATGGCCACAGGCTCAATACTTGAGATTGATAGCCTTAATGAATTGAGGGAACTTCTGGTATCACACAACTGGACATGGCTAACGGCTGTTTGTGTCATGCTGTTTTCACTTATGCATTTCCCCTGTGGTACCACATTGTGGACAATAAAAAAGGAAACACAGAGTATAAAGTGGACTGTTATATCTTTTGTAATACCAACCACAATAGGAATAGTTGTATGTTTCACTGCAGCAAGCATTGTACGGCTATTAGGACTAGAGTAGTGAATCATTTCCAGCTGCAATATTTGTAGCAATAAAGAATCATTTGAAAGCACAATGAATTACGGCTTTCGAAAATACTGCTCAACCTAAACTGGAAATGGCTTCTTACTTAGACCAAACTAGCAAAAGCAAGCGAGTGGGAATACCTCCTTCTCTTATACCATTATGCCATTTCTCACCTCTCACCTCTCACATCTTACCTCTAGCATCTTACCTCTAGCATGTATTGGTCACTTTTTTTCAAGCAACTGCCTGATTCCCGATTCAGACATAGGTTTTCCCATTAGAAATCCTTGTGCCATATCGCACTTATAATTCAACAGATATTCAAGCTGTTCTTTGGTTTCAACTCCTTCAGCAATAACGCCTAAATCTAAATTATGGGCAAGCCTTATAATAGACTCGGTAATTTGCTTATCAGATTTTATATCATCGATGTCATCAATAAAAGCCTTATCCAGTTTCATGAAATTAATGGGTAAATCCCTTAAATATGTAAGTGATGAATACCCTTTTCCAAAATCATCCAAAGCTATGCTTACTCCGTTCGCCCGTATATTTTCAATTTTCCCAATATTGTGTTCAAAGTTTTCCATCATTACAGATTCAGTTATTTCTATTATAAGATACTTGGGATTAAGTCTTGAATTCTGAACAATTTCTAAAATCATATCATCAAAGTCATCCTGAAAAAGTTGTATAACAGATATATTGACTGAAATTATTAAGTTGCTGAAACCTTTATCATGTAATTCCCGTAAAAATGTACAAGCCATTTTTAAAATATGCCTGTCTATTGATACTATAAATCCCATTTCTTCAGCAAGAGGTATAAAATCTTTGGGTTGGATAAAACCATATTTGGGACTATTCCAGCGGGCTAATGCCTCGAAGCCTGCAATTTCCCCAGTTTTCATATTATATAATGGCTGATAATATGCTATCAATTCATTATTATCAATAGCATTTTTTAAATCATTTTCCATGATCATTTTTTCCAATAATTCGCCACTCATGCTTTTGTCGAAAAACACATATCTATTCTTGCCCTGCTGTTTAGCCTTATACATGGCAATATCAGCAGTTTTCAACAGCTCTTCAAAATTAATACCATCATTAGGATACACTGATATTCCTATGCTGGCATAAATGTTAAATATAACATCGCCTATTTCAAAGCTCATACCTATTGATTCCAAAATCTCTTCTGCACAATTTTGTGCATCTTCCCTGCTGTCAATTTGTGCCATAACAATAAATTCATCTCCACCCAGTCTAGATGCAAGAGTTTTGTACCGGTTTGAAGTTGTCAATCTTCTACCCACTTGAATAAGAAGGCTGTCTCCGAAGGAATGTCCAAAAAAGTCGTTTATATATTTAAAGTTGTCTATATCAATAAACAAAACAGCTATTTTGTTATTTGTTTTATTAATAGCATGTGTTATTTGTTCTTCAAGATGAATACGGTTTGAAAGCCCTGTAAGTATGTCGTAATAAGCCAGATTACTGATATATTCCTCATTTCTTTTCTTTTCTGTTATATCAGTAATTGAGCCTGCAATTCTTGTTGCCATTCCTGTAGAACCCAGCAAAGCTTTTCCTCTTACATAAAACCATCTATATTCTCCAGAATTATCTTTTAATCTTAATTCTGTTTCGAATAGTTCTTTTTCTCCTTTTAAATGCTGGTAAAAACTCCTTTCTGTATTCCTATAATCCTTTGGTTCAATTAGAGTTTTTATAGCATCTATATTAGCATTGAAATCCTCTTTTTTATATCCAAGAATATCGTACCATCTGTCAGAAAAATAAATATCCATAGGCGACTCTATTTGCCAATCCCATAGGACATCATTTGATCCTTCTGATGAAAGACGATATCTTTCTTCGCTTTTTTCCAGACACTGTTGATTATAAATCAGTTCCTGGTTTTGTTGCTTTAATTCCTCTTCTGATGCTGCAATTTCATTATATAGATTAGAAAGCTCATTGTTATATTTTATAAGCTCCTGTTCCTGCAACACTCTATCAGTAATATCAATGCCAATGAGCTGAATGCCAATAATATTTCCAAATAGATCACTGGATATGTTCACATTCCATTGAGCAAAAAATAAATTACCACTGGTGTCAATTAAAGTCAGTTCACAATTATTTAAAGGATTAAAATCCTTAACATGTTTGATCATTTCATGCAGCTTATCCAAGCTATCTTGTGAAACTAAATCAAAGAAAGTTTTTATCTCAACTACTTCATCTTTCCTATAACCGGTTTTTACTTCTGCGAACTTGTTAAAACTGGTAATTCTCCAATTACTATCCAAACCAATAATTAATATATTTGCAGTTTTGACAGCTAAATCCGATATTTGCTTCTGCTTTCTGAATTTATAACGTAGGTATATGCCATATGCATACATTGCAATAAGTATAAACATAAATATAAAAACAATAAAAGCTATAAAAAGCAATACATGCCTAATATTTTCCAGCACCTGGTGTCTGGGAACAGTAAGAGATGTTTCTACATTTTTCATAAGCATTTGAGAGACAAAATAGTAAATTAATAATCCAATAATAAGGCAGGTAAGCATAGTTATAAACAATTTTCTTACAACTTTTTTTGCAGTAGATCTTTTCAAAATAATTCCTCCATTCAATAGTAACCCAATATATATTTCGGCATAAAGTAATTATTTGTTTAATACGAAAGTGGAGCTTAAACTGTTGTTTTTTGGCTTGTATAATTAAGTAAGAAGCCATTTCCAGTTTGGGTTGGGTAGCATTTTCGAAAGCTTTAATTCATTGCGTTTCATTTTTTTTTATTGTTGCAAATATTGCAACTGGAAATGGTTCGCTACTTAGTTTTCCCCTTTAAGTCCAATACTTTCTGCTACTTTTTGCATACCCGATATAGTTTCGCTAATTATTTCATTTAGCTCCATCCCAAGATACTTTGCACCCTCTTCAATTATTTCTCTGTTAACTCCGGCTGCAAAGTTCTTTTGCTTCCATTTCTTTTTTACTGATTTTACTTCCAGATCCAATATACTTTTACTTGGGCGCATAAGTGCCGTAGCTGCAACCAATCCTGTCAGTTCATCAATTGTATACAATACTTGTTCCATCTTCAAAACCGGCTCAACATCAGAGCAAATCTTCCAGCCATGGCTTTCTATAGAGCGGATACAGTCTTCAGGCCAGCCTTTTTCTTCCAAGATACTCCTGACCTTTTTGCAATGTTCATCAGGATACAGTTCATAATCAAGATCATGTACCAGACCTATAACTCCCCATTTTTCCACATCATCTTCATTAAACAACCTGGCAAAATGCAACATTACAGCTTCAACCATTAATGCATGCCTTATAAGATTTTCGCTTTTATTATATTCTTTTAGTAGTTCAAAAGCCTCTTCCCTTTTCGGAATCTTTTTCTCAATAATATTATATCTTCCTTTCATAATATATTATTTATATCATAAATCTATCTTACCAATTTAAAATTTGCTTGCCAATATAAATTGATTGCTTTCCATGCCGAGTCCAAATCCTTTTTGATATTGTCGGAATCAGCATACCAAACACTTATTCCAGCTAATAAAGGTTCTCGCTT
>DAOSDD010000316.1:0-4315 GCA_035362115.1 Clostridiales bacterium
TAAGAGGTGATACTAATAAATTTAAAGGTGAATATAGAGCTATTATATCCGGTATAAACAATACTCTCAATGCAATTATTGAACCTATTAAGGAGTCATCCGGTGTACTTCAGGAACTAGCTAAGGGAAACCTGCATGTAAATGTAAAAGGTGATTATAAGGGTGATCATGCACAGATAAAAACCGCACTGAATGATTCAATTAACACTATACTCAGCTATATAAGTGAAATATCAGGTGTACTGACTGAAATGGCCAAAGGAGATCTGGATGTCGAAATTACAGCAGACTATAAAGGGGATTTCGTAGAAATAAAAAATTCGTTAAATTACATTGTACAAGCCCTTAACACGATCTTGGGCGATATAAATAGTGCCTCGGAACAGGTAGCTTCTGGTTCCAGGCAAGTATCTGATGGCAGCCAGGCGCTTTCCCAGGGGTCAACAGAGCAAGCCAGTTCCATTGAAGAGCTTTCTGCTTCCATAACTGAGATTGCTGAGCAAACAAAAAATAATGCAATAAATGCTAATCATGCCAATGAATTGGCATTGAATGCAAAAGAAAATGCAATACTTGGAAATGAACAAATGAAGGAAATGCTTAATTCCATGGTTGAAATTAATGAATCTTCCGCTAATATTTCTAAAATTATAAAAGTTATTGATGAGATTGCTTTCCAGACCAACATACTGGCACTGAATGCGGCTGTTGAAGCAGCACGAGCAGGACAGCATGGAAAAGGCTTCGCCGTTGTAGCAGAGGAGGTGAGAAACCTGGCGGCAAGAAGTGCGAATGCTGCTAAAGAGACTACGACCCTTATTGAGGGATCTATTAGAAAAGTAGAAGCCGGAACCAAAACTGCCAATGAAACGGCAGTAGAATTAAATAAGATTGTTAGTGATTCAGAAAAAGTTGCAAAACTTGTAGGAGAAATTGCTTCAGCTTCTAATGAACAGGCTTCCGCCATTGCTCAGATTAACAGAGGCATTGAGCAGGTATCCCAAGTGGTTCAGACAAATTCTGCAACAGCAGAAGAGAGCGCTGCTATCAGTGAAGAGCTTTCAAGTCAGTCTGAACTATTAAAGGATATGGTAAGCCAGTTTAAGCTAAAAAATGGAATAGACGATCAAAAAAGAATAACAGCATCTTCTTTCGAAGATAGAAAAAAGAATTCTTCAACAGCAATCAAAATAAACAGGATGCAGGCAGCTGCTGTTGGAAGCAATCCCAGAATTGCATTAAGTGATAAAGAATTTGGCAAGTATTAATTGGATATCAGGAACATGAATAACAGGAATAGTGGGAGCCGGACTGTCGGAGTATCTTGTATCTGACAGTCCGAAACCTGTTTAAATGGTAATTTATCATGAGTATAAACATGAATATAAACATGAATATAAAAGACAAAGAGTTTAGAATATTAACAGAATATATCTATAAAAATTATGGAATTAATCTTTTTCAGAAAAAGAATCTGGTCGAAGGAAGATTAAGCAATATAATTATTGAAAAAGGGTTTAATAATTTTACAGACTATATTGATTTTGTGCTGTCTGATAAAACTGGTATGGAAGCAACTGTACTAGTAAACAAGTTAACAACAAATTACACTTTTTTTATGCGTGAGGCAAGCCACTTTGAATATTTCAAAGATAAGGTATTGCCTTATCTGGTTTCAAGTCTGAAAGAAAGAGATATGAGGGTTTGGAGTGCGGGTTGTTCATCCGGGGAAGAACCTTATACATTGGCTATGCTTTTGCAAGAATTTTTTGGAACTCAAAAACCACTTTGGGATACTAAAATACTGGCAACAGATATTTCAGTTAAGGTGCTGGAAGAAGGTGAAAGAGGTATATATTCTGCAAATGCACTAAAACATATACCTCCTTTATGGAAAATGCAATACTTTAATAAAATTGGTAATGAAAACTACAAAATTTCAAGTAAAATACAAAATGAAGTAATATTTAGAGTATTTAACCTGATGGATGAAGTCTATCCTTTCAGGAGGAAATTTCATACCATTTTCTGCAGGAATGTAATGATCTATTTTGATTATAAAACAAAAATTAATTTAGTTCGGAAGTTGTATGAACATACTGAGCCAGGGGGATACTTATTTATAGGACATTCGGAGTTCATCCCCAGAGAAACTACAGACTATAAATATATCATGCCTTCGATTTACAGAAAGGGGATGATCTAAAATGGTGAATAACAGAAAAATAAAGGTATTAGTAGTAGATGACTCCTTATTATTTCGTGAAACAATAGCGCAGGGAATTGCCCAGGATTTTGGAATTGAAGTTGTGGGTACCGCATCTGATCCATTTATAGCCAGAGATAAAATATTGGAGCTTAAACCGGATGTAATCTCACTCGATGTTGAAATGCCAAAGATGAATGGTATTGAGTTTCTGAAGAAGTTGATGCCTCAATACCCTCTACCGGTTGTAGTTGTCAGTTCCATAAGCAGCAATGTATTTGATGCACTTAATGCCGGAGCAGTAGACTTTGTTACTAAACCTGATATAAATAAACCTGGGGGATTAAGCTTCTTTATTAAGGAATTGATTGTTAAAATTAAGATAGCTTCAACAGCCAGGATGGGAAGCTACAAAAAAGAACATGTACCTGTAAAGCCTATTAGTCATACTAAAGCATTAAAAGATGAAATCATTGCAATTGGGGCTTCAACCGGGGGAACAGAGGCTATCTATGAAGTGATAAAGTTATTTCCGCCAGATATGCCAGGGATTGTTATAGTCCAGCATATGCCACCTGTATTTACAAGAATGTATGCGGAAAGATTGAACAATTCTTGCATGCTAGAGGTAAAAGAAGCCCAGGATGGAGATTTGGTTAAGACAGGAAGGGTTCTTGTTGCTCCGGGAGATTTTCAAATGAAGGTAGTAAAGGAGCGGGGAAATTACTATGTAAAATGCTATAAAGGAGAGAAAGTCAATGGACACTGTCCATCTGTGGATGTTTTGTTTGATTCGATTGCCACTGCTGCAGGCAGTCAGGCCGTAGGTGTGATTCTAACAGGGATGGGTTGCGATGGAGCCAAAGGATTGCTGGAAATGAAAAGGCATGGTGCATATACCATTGGGCAGGATGAAAAATCGTGTGTTGTATATGGAATGCCAAGAGTGGCTTTCAATATAGGAGCGGTTCAAAATCAGGCACCTTTAGATAGGATTCCGCAGATAATTTGCAAATATATTGAAAAAAGAGAAACATAGGTGTATTATTAATTTATTGTATAATTATGACACAAAAACTTATTCAGCGTCGACGTGTTGAAAATATGTGTATTGTTAACACAATGAAATTAGCAATACTTTGGTATGTGAGATACACTTTAGCTGAAAGCGTTTATATCAATTGAAGGGAAAATGTTTGAATGGCATTAATTTACTGCAACTTTTACTCAGAAGTACTGCAAATTGCTTCATCAATGTATGTAATTCTACCCCTAAGCGTGCACACCCAGTGCACAACAGTGCATCATTACCCCTGAATAGTTACCAAAAAAACGTCAAAAAATATAATATTTTGTCTAAATATTGTATTATGTAAATAGTATGGTATAATACAATGGGATGGACTTTTAGTGAAGGTGAGGTATGCTAGTAATAATGGTAAAGAAAATGCCATTTTATCTATTTTTTATATTCATTCTTATATTAGCTATTACAAGTATTCTCTTTTCTGTACAGTTAATTGGCACCTCATATTCATTACAAACATATGACGATTGCAGTATTGAAAGCTTGGTCACTATAGCTGATAATTACACCCCTGACACATTAAAACAGCGTACCGTAAGAATTAATCTATTTGCACTTCCTTATTCTATGCAATGCAAGATAATATCTAATCCCAAAATATCATATTTTGTACTACATGCAAATCTTTGTTATCAAATCCAAAGATTATATATTCATATTGCCAGATTAAAAGCTGGGTAATTTATATGTAAGGTATTTTATGGTACCGATAGTAGTTGCTATAATGCAATCATGATTTAATCATATTAATCGGAATACTACTGTAAAAATTTGTAGAGTATCTACCTTTGCATTGAAATCAGTCAAATAACTGGGGAAAGTCATTATACAGTATAAATATGCTTAGGATTCCCTGGTGAACAAGAAAATTTACTTCGATATTCAAGCTATAAGCTAATAGAATTTTCTTAGGTAACCAGATTGTTCTAAACAAGGCTGCAAACTGGTTGCTTTGCTTTGCTTACACAGAAATTAGTAAAAGCTTTGCCTGAATTATATGGTATATATTGCATGTACTGATT
>DAOSDD010000317.1:0-4275 GCA_035362115.1 Clostridiales bacterium
GAGGGTGGGTGTAGGGTGTATTAGATTATTTTCAAAAAAATAACCCCTTGATATATATGAATATCAAGGGGTTAACATAATTTAAGCAATGAATTAACAGGGTGTAACCAGGGTAGCCCTATAAATATTATTCTATTTTATATCATCTAGTTCCTTTTTCCAGCCACAAGGAACAGAAATACCGCTAATACGTGTGGGTTCAGTATTGATGCTGTGAGCTGTTTTTCTATACCATTCAGAACTGATTACTTTCGAGAGTTTATTTATCACAGACATACACTTTGACTTTTTTTTCCTCTTAGCGCATTTTTCAACTATCTCCTTGAAATCAGTATTATCTATAGCCATAGTAAAATCAGATAATGATATTTGATCGTCAAAAACATCAGTCTTCTGACAATGTTCAAAGATCCTGGAGATGGTAATTGGATCATATTCGTATCTTGTCTTATCGTTTCTGCCCCAATTACTTAAGTTGATTTCACTATCCCCAGGAGTAGAATCATTATCCTGCGTAGACTGTTCTGATATCGATATTATGAGTATATTAATTGACTCCTTCATTCTTTCAAGAATGGGATAGTATAGCTTGTGTTCAAGGGAAAACATGTCATTAACAATTTTGCCATTGCCATCGGTGCCGCACCAGAAGTAATATGTGTCATTTTCGTATCCTTGCTGTTCTTTTCCTTTCCTTTCTTGTAAAATATTATCAATATGAGTTTGTATAGCCACACCCTTATCATCTTTCGTTCTTCCATTCTTCAATACAGTTCTATAGCCTGCTAATGCGCTATCATGTTCAGTTAAATACTTTCTATATTGATAATATACTTCATCCTGATAGCTTTTAATTACCGATAGGCATTCCCCATAAAAGTCTTGTTTCTCCACAAACTCATCCCTTTCTGCTATCTTGGCTTGTCTCTCAAAATATTTGCCAAAGGCAGTCTTTTCCGGCTTACACTCCAAATATCCGTGTAAAACAATGTGCTTATAATTCATAAACAATAATCTAAAATAATATCTATTGCTTTGCTATGCAAATGTATGAAATCATTTGAAACAGTGACTGAGAAATTGGAGATAGTTATTTACTAGATGCTTATTTATGTTGTTACTTATTGAAATAATGTATTACCTAAAAGTCTCAAATAAAAGTTACATGTGTCAGATAAAGTATTTATCTTTAAGGTGTTAAATAAAAAATAACACTCACCCGACACATGCAATACAAAAATAGTAAAAAAATCTCATTTACTGCCGGTTCAGTAAAGAAAGAGTTCAGTTCAGAACAATTAACGTCATATTCAGGGTTAAGCGTAACCTCTGATTTTATCAACCATTGTGGCATTTATCGCCGGCTGGAACATCTTTTTCCAACCACCCGGCACAATGCAAGCCGTTTCAGTACAGCTCAAATACTCTCAAGTATCCTGTTGGCATCGTTGTGCGGTGTTCACCGTTTGAAGCGGATTGAAAATTTCACCTTTGACGCCTTGGTTTCTCGCTTGTTGAAGTTGCCCAAAAACATTGACCAGGACACCATCCGCCGCCATTTGACAGGTTTGGGTGAAAGGGGCGCCCGTTCGCTTCACGAGCTGTTGTTGGGTTTTACAGGCATGCAAGTTTCCCATTGCGGTTTAAGCCGCTTGACACTTGATTGCGACTCAAGCACATTTACCGTTTACGGCAACCAACAAGGGGCTGAGGTGGGTTATAACTCGCATAAGAAGGGTTCGAAAAGCTATCACCCCATCTTATGTTTTGTCACGGAGATGAAACTGCTTGTCAATTCATGGCTCCGCCCGGGTTCAGCTTACACCTCAAACGGAGTTTGTGAGTTTGTCAAAGAAACCTTGGCCGCTCTTCCCCAAAAGGTGGAGAAGGTGTTTTTCAGGGCCGACAGCGGTTTTTTCAATGGTGGATTATTTAATTTGTTAGAAGACGGTAAACATGAATATTTGGTGAAAGTAAAGCTGAAAAACCTGAAAGATTTACTTGCCGGGCAGACTTGGCAGCCGATTGGCCCACGGACGGCGACCTGTCAGTTTACACATCAATGTAGCGGTTGGAGGAATCCCCGCATGTTTTATGCCGTGCGTGTCGTAAAGCAAATGGTTGAAGTCGATTATTTTGGAGAGAAACAATTTGTACCCGAGTATGAGTACTTTTGCTATTGCTCGAACCTGAAAGGATTGGATGCCTTGCAGCTCCATACCCTTTATGGATCCCGATCAGAGAGTGAGAATTGGATCGAGCAAACCAAAAACTCGCTTTGTGCGGGAAAAACCATCACGCATGATTTTTGGGTAAACGATATTCTTTGGCAACTTTCGTCATTTGCCTACAGTTTATCGGTGCTCATGCGATACCGGGGCGACTTTTGGGTTTGGCGTCAAGAGCACTCTACCTTCCGAGAATGGTTTATCCGAGTGCCGGGAAAAGTGGTGAAATCCGGCAGGCAGGTCACGGTAAAAATGCCTAAGGAGTATTACCGAAAAGCGGGGTGGCGTGATTTTGAGCAGCGAATAACGACAACGATGACCGGATGACGGATTTTCACTTAATCGTCCATCGCCATCTTTCGTGTCGTAAAAGGGTTTATGACAAGGAATTGCCATGCCTTGGAAGAGTGGTAATGTTAATATATATATAAACGCCACCATAAAAAGTAAATCAACACGTTAAACGTGCAAGAAACAGTGAAGATGAAAAGAAAATAAAACGGTATCTCTCGAAAAAAAAGAGAAATTCCGCTTTGAAAACTATTAACTTGAGTTGGGAATTTTAAATGAGATTTTTAAGTATTAGAATTTGATTAGTTTCTTTCTATTATTGCAGCATCTCCTCACAGCACTAATCTGCAGTGAAATCGGGTACAATAACTTAACTTTTTTTACATAGTGAGTTGTATAAAAAGTTTAGAATACTAGGTCAACCTGCATGGTTGTAACGACTTTAGCCATAGTTCATAAAATTCCCAACTCCATTATTTTATCTTCCTCCTTGAATGTTAATTTTCAGAATTTTACCTAACCCATCTTTTGATTCGGTAGCCCAAAAGTAATCAGATGGGAAAAGCCCTTCATCTTTCACTAAACCTGTAAGTTTCATAATGATTTTGCTCAACTCTTCCATTAATATTGGATTTTCAGGCGAGCACTCAAATAAAAAATAGTATTTCGAAAAAGAGTCGAAGTTTTTAAAATCATTTTGATGCTTCGCTGCAAGCTCAATAATACGATTGGTTCTATCAGATAGATCATTGTTGCCAGAGGCAATGATAATCTGAATTTGTTCCTTGAATTGGTAGATATCTGCCCTATCCCTATCAGTCATAGGTGTTCTATATACCGTTCCACATCGTGTCTTTGTATTAAACGGTGCTGTTTCCGGATATAACCAATATTCCCATTTTTTAAATGAATCGGTTTCAATTACTTCCGGTTGATGATAGATGTATTGTTTGTTCTCTTCTTTATTCATGTTGATGTTCATCATGTGAATTGTGGCTTTGTCCATAAAAACCTCTTTAGAACCAATTTCAAAGCTGAATTATTCAATACTATTAACATAAAATCATTATCAATAATCTTTGTTTGAATTCTCATTTCTTTTTGCGTTAAAGGAATGTTATTCTGACTCAAAGATATGAGACAGATGTGCCAGATCTAGGCATTGAATCGGTTATAATTCAAAAAGTATCGGATCGTTTACCAGACGATAATCGGCATCCACTACAGCTGCATTGGAAAAGGTAATTTCTTTGTGTTTTTCAATGCCATAGGCATCGTGAATATGCCCGAACAGATGATATGCAGGACAGATCCTTGTTACTGCTTGTAAGAGATTAGAGCAGCCAAACCTTGTGTTGCTTGACTGATCCTGGATCCCGAACGGAGGCCGATGTGTAATAAGAACATCGGTATCATCCGGTACCAAATCAAATGCTTTGGTATCTGACTTGGGTTCATCCGGCGAAAAGAAAAAAGGTATTCCCCAGAAATGGATTTCATAGATTGTGATGCCACTGTTGTAAAGATAGAAACAGTTCTCCGGGAGAAAGCGCTGGATTCTTTCCGGCGCCTTTCCTTCCAGCGCATAATCGTGGTTGCCGGCGATGAAAATCTTGTATTGATAGCTTAATGAACCAAACCATTCAATGAAATCCAACACCTCATCGCCCGTGCCGGCAAACGTGATGTCGCCGGAGTGGATGATCACATCGGCAGCAGGCAAATTGCCCAACTGCCGATGTTGATTGTGAGTGTC
>DAOSDD010000318.1:0-4265 GCA_035362115.1 Clostridiales bacterium
TAGTAATGTACCAGCTATTGTATAAAACATCGTATTCCTATATCCAATCATAATTTCTACATCCTGGAACACCCGTATATAGCCTTCTATATTAAATCCTCTTGGGAGAAGCCAAACCTTGCCTGTACTAACGTAATCAGGGTTGCTGAATGACGATGATAATATGAATAACATCGGATATAATACAATAAGCATAATTAATGTAACAAATACCATATTTATAGCATCAAATATCTTATCGCTTGTTGTTTCTTTTATTACAGTCATTATGTTATACCTTTCCTTTCTTTAGAATAAGCTGGTTTCACCAAGTTTACGTGTTATACCATTCACTATCATCAAGAGTATGAAATTTGCTACATTATTAAATAGTCCTATCGCTGCCGAGAAACTAAATTCAGCCCGAATCAAGCCGCGGCGGTAGACATATGTTGAAATTACATCTGCAACATCCATTATGAGGTCGTTTTGCATAAGTAATACTTTTTCAAAACCAACATTCATAATGCTTCCTGCGTTCATTATTATAATAATCGTCATTATCGGAATAAGAACAGGTATATTTATATACCAAATCCTCTGAATCCTTGAAGCACCATCTATAATTGCAGCTTCATGCTGTTCAGGGTCAACTGAAGATAGAGCTGCAAGGTATATAATTGATCCCCAACCTGTACTCTGCCAAATACCTGACCACACATATATGTGCCTGAACAGCTTCGGACTTGTCATGAAGCTCCGTGTTTCCATCCCGAAAAACTTAAGCATCTGATTTACAAGACCATAAGTCGGTGAAAGAATGATTACAATTGTACCTACGAGAACAACTGTTGAAATAAAGTGTGGCGCATATGTAACTGTTTGAACAAACTTCTTATACTTATAATTTTTCACTTCATTAAGCATAATAGCAAGGATTATAGGCATCGGGAAACCTGCAATAAGGGAATAAATAGATATTGAAAGTGTATTTCTGATAAGCGGCCAGAAATAATATGATGAAAAGAAATTTTTAAAGTGTTTAAGACCAACCCACTCACTTCCCCATATACCCATAGCGCCATTATAATCTTTAAATGCTATCTGCAATCCATACAATGGACCATATTTAAAGATTATGTAATATATTACAGCTGGCAAAAGGAAAATATACATTTCATAATTTTCGGCAATTCGTTTCCATAATGTTTTTTTTCTATCTATAAACGTAATGCTTGTTTTAGTAGAATTACTCATAGTGTTTTACCCTCCTTTTCCTTCGATTTTACATAATCAAAAATAGTTTGTAAACTAAAATCATTTGCTGTTTACTTAGAAATTCGCATAATTTTACGAAATGTTCTGCATAGTTTCAGTTTTTGAAGTAAAGAGCAAAAATTTAAAGTATTGCTTTATAGTACATTATGATAAAATAAGTTCTGTAAGAAGAGCTATTTTCATATATAAAATGGAGGTTGGTAGTTTTGAAATATAATCTTAGGCAAGCAACTATAAAATATGAATACTTGACAAGACTTATATTGACAATATTTATATTGGTCGCAATTCCATTTATGATATCGCAATACTTTATTACACATAGAACATATGAAGAAATTAAAGTTCAAAATAAGCAACATTACTCTGAGTCTGCATTGCACTTTTGTAATTATTTTAAAGACCAACTTTCAACTGTTAACGATAATGCTATTAAAATTAGTGTCCAAAAGAAACTTGTACAAAGCAAGATATTTTCCAACTATTGGTACAGGATAGAGGCTTTAGAAATACTTGAAACTTACAGGGAGATGATTCCAAATGCCGAAAACATTGCAATTCATTTTAAGGATACCAATATTGTTTTGGCATCTGACTATACTTTTCATCTAGATCGCTTTATTGAACGTTTTTCTGCTAATGATAAAGAAATGAAAAAAGATTTGCAGGAAATATTTAGTGCACAGACAGATTATAGCATTAAAATATTAACATCATTTGACACTCAAATGTCAAATAATGCAAAGCTTATTATAGCAATACCCATTAGGATGAGTTTTGGCATTGAAAAAAATGCAACACTTATGTATATAATCTCCAACTCATCACTTTCTTCCAACTTTTTCGGACTCTCCTCAAATGAAAGTTTCGGGTTGGCTATATTTGACAACACTAAGTTAATATATGCCAACAAGGATTTTGACTACGAGTTAAAAACAGATAATCGTTTTCAGGATTTTATATGTCAAAAAGATGATAATTTCTTTACATATAAGATGAATAATGTAAGTAAAAACATTTTTAAAAAGTATGATGAGGATAGTGGCTTAGCTTTTATTTCTGTTGTTTCTGAAAATACCGTCATGCAAAAAGTAATTACATTTTACGGCAAAATACAGACAACAATGATTATACTGATGCTTGGAATAATATTTGTTTCAGCTTTTGCCGTATATATAAGCTATAAACCAATATCCGACTTAATAAAAAATATACAATACCATCTCCCCACAACTTCAGTAAGCAGTGAAATTAAAACTATCAGGCACACTATAGATAAAATGTATAGTGAAAACAATGAAATGAATGAAATCGTGTCAGAACAGCGACTATTACTTATGGACTATATATTTGGGAATATTCTTTATGGTTTTCCCATACCCAAAAATAATAAACACCTTTTATATGATTTTTTGGAAGATAAAACTTTTTTTGTAATTAATATATACGATTTCAGTCCTAACAATCTGATCCGTGAACAACTAACACAAGCAGCTTTTGAACAATTAGGCATATCTATTTTTATGCTAGATGCTTTGTATGGCAATTACATAACAATAATTTGTGTAAAAAACCCCTGCGACAGTACAGAACAACTGAGTACCGGTTTTCAAGCACTTTTGGAACAGACATTTAGCAGAAAATTTGTTATAGGTGTAGGTAATGCAGTTGATGATATAAATAAAATACGAATTTCTTATCTTCATGCTCTAACAGAGCTGGAACACAATATGAAGCTAATACTTACCAGGCAGATAAAAAATACAACTCAAGATTCTTCCTATACCAATGATAAAATACCTCAATTTTTGCAGTGTATCCAAAATGGATTTGAAAGTGACGCTCTAGCACAGCTTTCATTGATTTTTGATGAGCTTATTAATAAGGAACAGTATATTTTTAAAAAAAATTATTTATGCTATGAACTTATCAGCTCATATGTTAATACTATGAGAAACATGAATATTATAATTGAGGAGCATGTTTTTACTGACTTGATAGCATTTAATTCCTCAGAAATCCTCCAAAAAAAGCTTGAGGATAATATATCAATTGTCTGCAAAATAATAAACCAAAGACATGAAACAGTTGATAGTCATCTGAAAAAGCTGATGATTGCATATATAGATTCTAGTTTTACAGAACCTGACATTACACTCGTTAAAATTGCTGATGAGTTCAATTTGTCTATGTATACATGTAGTCGTCTTTTTAAAGAATTTACAGGAACTGGTTTTAAGGAATATATAACCGAAAAACGTATGACACTTGCAAAAGATTTGCTGCTAACAACTAACAAAAAAGTTTATGAAATATCTAATGAAATCGGATTTGATAATTCCACATATTTTATGACATGTTTTAAGGCCAATTTTGGCATATCTCCGAGCAAGTTCCGAAGACAAAGCAATGCATAATTAATTTAGCCTGTTGTGTTTGGTGCCGGGCACCAAACACAACAGGCTAAATACTCAAATTAGAATATAATCAAAAACTACCCCCATATTCCTTCACTGTTTCATGAGCTGCTTTTTTCAGGATATCCAGTTCTTCTTGTGAAATGCCTTCTGGACAGAATTTGTTGTCAAGTATACTGTTTTTTGTCATCATTTCATACCATACAGCATTGGCAAGGTAACAGCCTTTTGCATTGCCATGCTTGCCATCAATGCGTAGTTCAGCCTTTCCTGTAACAGTATTTCCCGTTTTCCAAAAATAGCCTGCTATTAATGATTTGCTTTGCTCAGGCAATTCAAATGGTTTTGCATTTTCAAAATCGTAACTCTCATCCGGTGTATAATTAAATATTGAACGTGCTTTTTGAAATGCTTCTCCACATGGTATTATCCTGCATCCCAATTTCTTTGAAGCTTCAGAATAGGCCTGCTTCAAACAAGCAAACATTTCTTCATGGCTAATTCCATATTTTTTAAGTTCTTCAGCATCACACCGGTACGCCCAAGTTTGATGAATTACTATCTGTGCTTGTGGTGCAAGCTTTCTAACCA
>DAOSDD010000319.1:0-4249 GCA_035362115.1 Clostridiales bacterium
GACAAAGGTAGCCAGCACCACACGTCCTCAGCAAGATAAGAGCTATCTAAGCTTCAGGACGCGTCTTGAGTGCTGACCGTTAGCTGAAATGCAGTCCATTTATACGCCCGGACCTCCGGTTGTCGGACGCAATAGTACAAAAAGTGGGGTAAGTCACCCGAGTGTATTACATAGGGAAAGGGATCTAAAGTATGGAAGGACAATCTTCATTAAAGAAACAACTTCGACTATTAGAGGAATTATTACTGCAACCTGAAATTCGTAAATCTGTTAAAGAAATAGATGCTTTATTAGCAGATGACTTTATAGAATACGGTAGTTCAGGTCGCATATATAACAAGAAAATAGAACTTGACGAAATGCCAAAAGCACCGAATGTCCAAACGACAATAACTGATTTTGAAGTGAAGCTATTAGCCGATGGCGTTGCGCTGGCAACTTACTGTGCAGTCAGGCATGGTAATGAAGGTGAAGAACTAAGATATTCATTGCGTAGCTCCATCTGGAGACTGCATAAAGGTAAATGGCAGGTAGTATTTCATCAGGGTACACCATCTATAGCACCTTGATATTGCCTAAAACAAACGCTCTGTTCGGAAACAGACGTGATTATACTTAAGAACAAGGAAATGATGTATACGAAATGATAATGAAACAAGATTGCTGAGTAATGTCTTTGTATTATGCCACAGCCTTGCCCTCCGGGCGATCGGCTGTGGAGGGCTGCAAATCAGCTAACAATGCACTCAAGTGAAGGTTACTGGCTTATATTGTAAATGGTAAAATTGAATCAGTTAGGCAAAGGTAACCAGCACCACACGTCCTCAGCAAGATAAGAGCTATCTAAGCTTCGGATGCATCTTGAGTGCTAGCCGTTATATGAAATATCGCTCATCGGACGTCGCCCGGGCCTCCGGCCGACGGGCGAATCTGCATTACATAATACACTATTGAGGCCAGTATAGACAGGAGGTTATCTATGGAGGATACATCTATTAAAATGGTTAAACAGTATTATGATGATACCGCTGAAAAAGAATGGGATCGGTTGGATTCGCATCCCTTTGAGTTTGTATTAACAACTTGGATGATGGACAAGTATATAAAATCTGGAGACACCATTCTTGATATTGGTGGGGGTCCTGGGCGTTACTCTATATACTATGCTCAAAATGGATGCTCTGTAACTCTAGTTGATTTATCAGACAGCAATATTAGTTTGGCAGAGCAGAAAGCCAAACAATTTGGTGTTTCAATTAAATCTTATGCTAAAAACTGTCTAGAATTGGATGAACTGAATTTGGAACAATTTGATCATGTATTCCTTATGGGTCCGTTATATCATCTGCAAAAGGAAAATGATCGGATTAATGCAGTTAAAGCAGCACTGAGGCATTTAAAAAAAGATGGCAAGTTGTATGTTTCTTTCATTATGGCTTTTGCTGGGATTATATACGATTTACAGCATGCAGGATATATTGTTGGTGATGCAAATAATCCGGCAACAGCTCCACTTTTAGAGTCTGTGGCGCATGGTAATGACTATTTAGGACCCGGCTTTACAGCAGTATATTTCTACAACCAAAATAATATTCTGTCTTTCATGCAACGGTTCACTATAGAAAAACTACATCTATTCGGGCAGGAGAGTTTTTTAGCGCCCAATAAACTAGATATTATTGCTCGTGAGCACTCAGAGATCAATTGCTGGATTGAATTGGCCAAACGATATATTGAATTGCCAGAACTGTTAAGCTGGTCTGAACATGCGATGTATATTGGGAATAAGTTGTAAATATTTTATTTGTCATGAGAATATGGACATTCTATTTGTTTCGCATTCTTTATATGTTGGATGAGTGTAAAGAATTAGAATGTAATCCGGCCTTGACTCCGCCGTGCGGCCGGGGAAGGTAAGCCGCATCCCGCAGTGAATTCTCTGAATGGACAATGATGTAAAACAAATCAATTAAGGATGGTATGATTATGCAAATTGTATTTAAAAATTGTAATGATAAAAAGTATGAACATATGCTAAATAACTTATTAAAGAATATTTTCTTCGATTTTCAGTTTTGGTATGAATTAAATTTGTGGGATGATAAGTATGAGAGTTACTCAATTATTGAAAATGATGAGCTTGTATCTAAAATTTCTCAAGATTGTGTAGACGATATTAATATTAGATTTACCGGAAAAGAAGAAATAGTAACGACTTTTGGCATTGGTGGGAAAGAACATGCCTTTATCAAGAAAATTGACAAGGTAATATTAGGAGATTTAATAATAGAGAAACATGAGATGGACTTTACAGGATATATTTATGATGATATTAATGGATTATTAGGATTAGACATATTAATAAAAGGTGGATTTATAATTGACTTGAATGATTTAGCTATCTATAGGAACAAAAGATAGCTTTTATTTTTATATGCATAGATGAAAGTGACAAAATGTAGGGAAAAAACTTCACATAACAGTGTATTTGCGCAAGGGTGCACCCGGACACAATCTTAGGGTGATGTGCACCACATCCTTTCACCGGGAGTGAAGTTCCGCCAGGGGGGTCTATCTCTTGGGTCCGGTTCGTCGGCGTCGTAAAACCGGGACCGTTAGGCGACAGAACACGTTTATAGCGTATCTTTAGGGTCTGTTTTTAATGAAACTAGGAAATTTAGATAAGAATCTGCTATTCTAGTTTGGTATAATAAAGTTATGGTATGAAAAACAAAAGGGGAGATTTTAGGACTTGGGAAGAAGCAAGAAATTAATATCCAAACAGGTTTGTTAAGTTCAAGATAATAGAATCACATATTGAAGAAAATAAGGAGTATGTTAATGAAGTTGCTGTTATAAAAGCTAAAGAAGATGGGAAAGAAGCCATGAAAGAATTTATTAGGTGTAAAAGAAGGGGAGTACATTTATAGAACTAAAGCGGCTGCTTTGCGATTTGATAAAACCGGCAAATGCAGTAATATTCTATGACGAAAGATCCATCTAAACATTGAAATATACTGAGTGACGTAGAAAAGCCTCAAGATGGCAGGTATAAAAAGGTGATAAAAAGTGAGGAATAATATGATCAGCGGGCAAAACAACATTCAAAAGTCATTTCAATCGCTCTTTGGAAAGGAAGAACTTTTTACCAAAGTGATCGAGTGTTTCCCCTATCCGGTTCAGATTTTCTCTGTCGACGGGACAGCGAGGTTGATTAACAAAGCGACGCTGGAAATGATAGGAATCAGAAGCATTGAATCCCATGTGGGCAAATACAATGTTTTTAAGGACCCCATCGTGCAAGAGCTTGGCTTTATGGATCAGGTCAAGCAGGTGTTGACAGGTAAAACCGTATATCTTACCGATTTCAATGCGCCTTATCAGGATATGATACGGTATTTTAATGTGGAAGATAGAGATATACAGACCATAAGCTCAGACATTACATGTTTCCCTTTGGTAAACGCTGATGGTGTGGTAGAATACTTTGCTGCCGTTTTTATCTTTAAAAAAATATACCGGGGGAAAAAAGAAATTGGATGGGGCAGACAATACATAGAAACGCATTGGCGGGAACCTTTTGACGCCGACAAAACTGCAAAGGCGGCAAGCCTCAGTAAGGCACATTTCACAAAATTGTTCAAGAAGCATACCGGCGTAACACCGCATGACTATTATATTAATTATAAAATCAGCAAATTGAAGCAGAAGCTGCTGGATACCAACCTTTCCATCGCACAGGCTTTTGCTGCTTGCAATATGAACTATAACGGCCATTCCGCAAGATTATTTAGAGAGAAGGTTGGCGTTCCCCCGTCTGTATATCGGAAAATGTCAGAGGTAAAATGAATTGTCCTATTAAGCAATAAGAGGGAGCCGGACTTTGGTTTAGCACAAAAGCCCGGCTTCTTTTTAATTTCAAAATAATATTTTTTGTACTAATTATAGGCATATTCAACCTATCCTTACAGCCAGCCTGTTGATAAAATATTAATAGCGGCTATGTAGAATATCAGCAGCCCGGATGGAAAGGAGCATTGATGAACAAGGCTTTTGCACATGTTTTCAGGAGTTACACGACAAAGTGTACCGCATCCTGACTGTTTCAATAAGGCTGTTATTTTTCCTGTTCCGACCGATGATGCTATAATCACCCACGGTGTGATTATGTTTATGCTATGAGCAAACATGACAAGACAAGTAAACACGGGCTGCTGGTTATTGTGTGAATAATAAACCTTACAAAAAC
>DAOSDD010000320.1:0-4244 GCA_035362115.1 Clostridiales bacterium
ATGGAATTGAAATAGCTTTAACCAGGTATGCAAAAAAGCATAATATAAGGGTCAGGGAAGTAAAACTTGATAACATGACCCACATAACCAAGGAGGAAAAATACGGATTTACCGCCGGTTTCCGTAAAAGGCTGACAATGTACAAGCAGATTTTTAAAGGGTTAAAATTGGCAAAAGGCGATGAGCGATAAGCAATTTTAAATATATATAACGCAAGGGTGCATTAAAATTTTTGAAGAAATATATTCCAGAAGCTACCGTTACAGTACTTAGAGCCTTTAAATTCAGCTACGGGCAAAATCAAACTCACAAAATAATTCGAATAAAAAAATTGTAATTATTTTGTTCAAACACTGATTTTGCTCCTCCTTCGCTCCGATTAAAAGGCTCTACAGTACCTTCACTAATGCTTCTTCCAATAATTTCTTCAAAAATAAAATATGCACCCATAGCGCAAAAATGATTTGACAAGAAACAAATTAGATTTTTGCGTATTAATTGAGATAACATAAGCGCACAAAATTATATAATATAGTATATTTTGTGCGTTATCTATAGAACACTTAAGATAAGGGGTATGAATTGTGCAGAATGTTGCTTTAAATGACAGCTTTTCAAAAATTTTTTCTAAAGAGTTAGCAATAGGTCATGATACTGAAGGTTTACCTGGTAATGTGAAAGTACAAACTATTAATTATTATAAAAGGTCAAAATTACTAGAAATTAAAATGAAGTCAGATAAATTGATTCCAGCACAGGTGCTGGCTGATATAGAAGATAGATTCGCTGGATACTTTAATATTGATTCTGTAGAAGTAAAAGTAAAATATATTATATCGGAATCTATCGAAGCTCTTCTTAACTCTTATTGGGAAAGTATTGTTTTCAGTACTTGCAGAAAATTAGCCACAAGTCGTGGACTGCTTTCAGGCTGCAAATGGAGTTTATCAGAACGTAAACTGACTGTTTACCTTAAAACCAAAGGTGCAGATATACTAAAAGCTCAGGGATGTGCAAAGCACATGGAAACTTTGATTGAAGAAGCCTTTTCCACAAGAATTAAAGTAGAGTTTATTGATTGTATAATTGATGAAAACTACAAAAAAAAGTATATTGAAAAGAAAAAGACGGAAGAACAAAAAGTATTAAATAACATTATCATTATGTCTGCTGATAATAAAAGCAATTCGATATATAAAAATGCAACAGGCAGTAACCAGGCTTCAGTAGCCGATAAAAATGAAACCCAATCTTCAATTATTTTTGGAAAAGATTTTAATGATTCTCTTTTAAAAATGAAGGAAATCAACCAGGATTCAGGTAAAGTTTCTATTGGAGGAGACATCCTGAAGGTTGAATTCAGGGAAATAAGGGGAGAAAGGTTTATATGTACATTTGACATAACCGATAATACCAATTCACTTACTGTTAAATTCTTTGTAAAAAAGGACAAGATAGATGGGGTTAAAAATAGAATAAAAGAAGGAATAACAGTAAAGGTGCGTGGAGAGGCACAGTATGACAAGTTCTCAAGAGATGTAGCAATAATGGCATCAGATATTGTTCTGATGGGAAAAAAACAAAAGCGCATGGATACTGCAAAGGTGAAAAGGGTTGAACTGCATTTACATACTCAGATGAGTGCAATGGATGGGGTTACATCGGTGGAAGCACTGGTAAAAAGAGCTTCAGAATGGGGTCATAAAGCTATTGCAATAACTGACCATGGAGTAATTCAGGCATATCCCGGTGCATCCGCAATGGCCGGGAAAAGCAATATAAAAATCATATACGGAGTTGAGTGTTATTTAGTGGATGATACAGCGGATGAAAACTGTGATTATACAAAAGCTCATGCATATCATGCAATAATACTTGTGCAGAATAATAAGGGCTTGAAGAATCTTTACAAGCTTATATCAAAATCTCACCTGGAATATTACTATAAAAAACCAAGAATGTTTAAAAGCATGATATTGCAGTATAGAGAAGGCTTAATACTTGGGACGGCATGTGAAGCAGGCGAGTTATATAACGCTGTACTGGATAACAAGAGTGAAGAAGAGATAAACAGAATTGTTTCTTTTTATGATTATCTTGAGATACAGCCATTGGGCAATAATCAGTTTTTGGTAGAAAACGGACGAGTAAAAAACAGGGAAGAGCTTAAAAAGATAAACATGGAAATTGTAAAGCTCGGAGAAAAGCTTCAAAAACCTGTAGTTGCAACCTGTGATGTGCATTTTTTGGATCCGGAGGATGAAGTGTACAGGCGGATATTAATGGCAGGTCAGGGATATAGTGATGCGGATAAACAGGCACCACTGTATTTAAGGACTACAGACGAGATGCTTGCAGAGTTTGAGTACCTTGGGGAAGAAAAGGCTTATGAAGTGGTAATATCAAATCCCAATAAGATTAATGACATGCTTGAAACTATTGCACCAGTTCCGAAAGGAACTTTTCCACCCCAAATAGAGGGTGCTGAATATGAAATTAAAGAACTCTCAATTAATCATGCAAAGGAAAAGTACGGTGATCCTTTACCTGAAATAGTTGAGGACAGGCTTGAAAAAGAACTGGAGTCAATAATTAAAAATGGGTTTTCCGTAATGTACCTGATAGCAATAAAACTGGTGCGTAAATCATTAAGTGACGGATATCTGGTAGGCTCAAGGGGCTCAGTAGGCTCCTCGTTTGTGGCATATCTTACAGGAATCACGGAAGTTAACCCATTGCATGCTCATTATGTATGCAATAAATGCAAGTATTCAGAATTTATAACTGATGGTAGTATAGACTGTGGGTATGACCTTTCAGGGAAAAGCTGCCCTCAATGTGGAGAAAATCTTAAAAGAGACGGATATGATATTCCATTTGAAACTTTCCTGGGGTTTAACGGAGATAAAGAGCCGGATATCGACCTAAACTTTTCAGGTCAATACCAGCCTACTGCACACAAATTTGTAGAAGAACTATTTGGAGAAGGACATGTTTTCAGGGCAGGTACCATTGCCTCTGTGGCCGAGAAGACTGCTTACGGGTTTGCGAAAAATTACCTTGACGAAAGGGGTATTGTTACTACAACTGCAGAATTGAACCGCCTTATAAAAGGCTGCACAGGGATTAAAAGAACTACGGGCCAGCATCCTGGCGGTGTAATGATAATACCTCAGGATAAGGAAATATATGATTTTACTCCCATACAGCATCCTGCGGATGATACAGGGTCAAACACTATAACAACACATTTTGATTATAACTTCCTCCATGGCAGTATATTAAAACTGGACATTTTAGGACATGATGATCCTACCACCATAAGAATGCTGGAAGACCTAACAGGGATTGATGCCAGAACAATTCCCATCGGTGATCCTGAAACAATGAAACTATTCAGTAGTACAAGTTCATTGGGGGTTACACCGGAAGATGTTAACAGTGAAGTAGGAACTTTGGGCATACCTGAGTTTGGAACCAGGTTTGTAAGGCAGATGCTTGTAGAAACAAGGCCTAAAACCATGTCTGAACTTATTAGAATATCAGGTTTGTCTCATGGCACTGATGTATGGATCAATAATGCCCAGGATTTAATAAAGGCAAACATTGCCAGCCTTTCAGAGGTTATTTGTACAAGAGACGATATCATGCTTTATCTTCTATATGCTGGGCTGCCGCCTATAACTTCATTCAAAATTATGGAAGATGTAAGAAAAGGGAAAGGCTTGAAACCTGAATATGAAGATATTATGAAAGCTAATAACGTACCCGCATGGTATATAGATTCATGTAAAAAAATAAAGTATATGTTTCCTAAAGCTCATGCTGCGGCATATGTTATGATGGCCTTCAGGATAGCCTGGTTCAAAGTTAATTATCCTGTTGAATTCTATACAACATATTTTACTGTAAAAGCTGATGAATTTGATGCCGAAGTAATGACTCAGAATCATGACATTATAAAAGAAAAAATAATGGAACTTGAGGATAAAGGCAATAATGTGACACAGAAGGATAAAAGCATCCTAACCTTATTGGAAGTTGTAAATGAAATGTATTCAAGGGGGATAAACTTTATTCCTGTTGATTTATATAAATCGGAAGCTAAGAAGTTCACTATAGATGGCGGGAGTATCAGACCGCCCCTTAATGGATTGCCGGGGCTTGGAATAACGGCTGCACAGAACATTGTTGAGGCCAGGAAGGAAGAAAAGTTCAGCTCTATTGAAGACCTGCGAATAAGG
>DAOSDD010000321.1:0-4212 GCA_035362115.1 Clostridiales bacterium
CTGATCTTCAACCCACTGTCTGTGTTTAACTCTTGTAGGTTTCTTTAACTTAACAACAAAAGTTATAGTTGCCAATAATTTCACCTCCTTTGTCAAACAGATGTTCTTTAATTAAATAGTACCATAATTTGCTTGTATATGCAAGAGAAAACTTCAATCTTTTTCAAAAACTCTTTCTGGACTTTTTGATATTTGCTTTGGTTTTTTCTTTCTTATAATAGATTAGCAGCGATAGATTTGGGAAATAAGGTAGTCATGCATTCATCTCCCATTTAAAAAAGGGAGCGTTCTGCGTGGTCTACGTAAATTTTTATAAAAAACTTATAAAAATGGTTTTGAGAATTTGAGTTTACGGGATGCATTCATATGTAGTCGAATGGACATTATTATTATTAAGTCAGGTATCCCCTACAGTGCTAATTTGCAGGACAGTTCGCCTACTCTTGTTCCATAACCAACAACTCAATAAATTTAGATACCTTCTAAAATTAAGGAGAGTGTCCCGAATTTTGTGTTTTCTTGTTATCTCAGTAGTTACCGCAGTTAACTTAATAGTTGTCAAGATGGCATATACATCAAGCTGGAGCGAAAAATAAGTGTTATGTATATTATGGGTTTTGTATGAAGAACTGCAGTTTCAAAGCGGCGAAACAAATAATTGCTTTCGACGTTCTGACATTAATCTTCAGTAAGCCGTGGTATGTTCATTTTCTTCAGTTTTTTTGAATAAGCAAGTGTGACGTATATTTTTTAAATTTGCAAATGTGAGAATTGATTTTATTAATGTATCGTTTATTACGTAAACGCATATAATATTATACAGGGTGGTAAGAGCGCTGAATTTCCTTGTAAATCATTAAAATCACCTTGACATATGTGAATGTGATGTTATAATTAAAGCATGAAACAAACGTGCTTCACAATGTGCACCGCAGAAACATTGTTGATACAAAAACGCTTCACGATGTGCGACGCAGGAACATCGTTGATACAAAAACGCTTCACAATGTGCGACAAAAGAACATTGTAGAAAAGTCCAAGTGAAAGCTTTGGACTTTTCTTTTTGAGGACAAAAGGGGACAAGATGAGAGAGAATGGAATGTATTTTGGGACGGGGGACATCTACCAAAAAATAAGAGATGTTGGTGGAGAATGGAATGACGCTAAAGAGCGGCCGATTGTATGCTAAATCGAGTCCACAGAAAGGTCTGGTCTTTATTGGGCAATACCTGTTGGGAACTGGAATCACAGAGACGCCGTGACTCAGCAAAGAATTACTAAGTTCATGTCTTATAACAATAGTGATTTAAGGTCATGTTATTACCATACAGGAAAAACGACTACTCAATCAATCTTCTTTATTAGTGATGTTATTCCTATTACAGACAAATATATTGAAAGAGAATATGAAGGTTATGACAAAAAAATCTACATAAGCTGTTAAAGTCGAGCCTGATATTGCAGAAAACCTTGTGCATGTCAGTGCAATTCCTGGTTTGGATGCATACTCCATTGAAATCGTTTATCAGGTAGAAAAAGAGGATGAGGAGGCTGATGTATTTTGAGCAGCAATGATAATTTCACTAAACAATTAAAAAATCTTATTGCTGAATTTGTTACTCCATCCGGTGAGATATTAGAATACCCGACGGGGCGATATTATGGTAGAAAACAGCTGGATAGCCGGAGATTAAAGCTTCTGCGTATTTTCACTGAAATACTCCCGCGAACAAGGTTCATGAGACAAGAAACTAAAACCTATATAAGCGACAAATATATCACTTTAAAAGGAGTAGCAGAGCATATGCAGTCCATAGGCATAGAGATAAATGCCAATACGGTACAATCAAATATTTGGATGGATATGGAACGTGTAGATGCTAAACTGTCAAAACGTATTTTGCTGGATATTGTTGAATATAACACAGGATTTGATGAATATGAGCAGCGGTTACTCAAAACACTGGCACATTATTCGAATGGACACCTGTTCAGAAATTTAACATTAAAATTACCTGAACCCATTATGAAAATAGATGCCACCGAAGAGGAATTTTGTGACTTTGTAAAATGCATAGCTCCCTACAGCCCACAGCACATGGCATACCTAAGGGATAATATGTCTTCTGAAATGTTAGGCTATTCGACGTATATTATTAGCAGTACGCTACTTACAGAGGAAGAACAGGAAAGAAAGGATTTTCTGTTGCAGCTCCTTTATAAAGAAACATAGTTTATCAGATGAAACAAAGTATACAATGAAATTCTATATAAGCCCATAAAGATAACAGAGTAAAGCTGTGACAGCCTGCTCTGTTATTTTTTTGTATTTAAGATAGTGGTTAGGGCAGTGATTAAACTCCGGCAATCTGAGCAAATTGCGTGAGGATGTATGATAGTAGAATAAAAAGTGATATTTGGGAAGCAGTAAGGCGACTTGTTGGATAAATACTGAGCTATAAGGAATGGGGCAATACATTCTTGATGCAGGTTCCATGTGATATGTAATATTTCAATAATTCCGGTATATTTTTAGTACTGAAATTAGGCTGGTTGAGATGGCGTTGCTCCGATACAAGAGCGAGGAAGAATATGCCATCATTACCAGTTTTGTTTATATAACCTATATTTTTAGTGTTTATGTCCTGCGGTAGGTACAGATTGAAACTTATAACTATCAAAAACCTTAATGAATTATAACCGGAATTTGACAATTTATAATAGTGAAATGTAACCAAGGAACGAAGTCTGAGTTTAGTAAGTAATTTTCTTATGTTGAAATAGGTCCAAAATAGCGGTTCCAGAGAAATATATTGGTTAGGTAGGGATATAAAATTAGGTGTTGAGAAATTAGGGTTAAAATTGATTTTACAAAGAGGTAGCGGACAAAAATTTATCGTTTGCATGGACGTTATATGAATGGAGTATTTAGTCATCTCACAGGTAAAAAGATGTTAAGTTTATAAATCCATGATCTTTCCCTGCTGTTGATAAAAGTTTATAAAATATAAAAATTATTGGCTGTCAAAGAGCTGGTTAAATTTGGTGTTATGTGGAAATCTAGGTTGTGATAATGATTTTTATATCTCTATCTTGACTTATGTAAACTTTGCTATACATGGACAATTCTTTTATGGGGCATAGAATTAGGTTACATACATTCAAAAAAGTATTGACCTTATTGTAGAATTCTGACATGGACAGTGCATTAAAACTATCAGAGCTTTACAAACATAGTAAAAATATTAGTATGCATCTTGATTATAAGGAGATGCATATTATGTCAACTGGAAACATCGTCCAGAACGAAGCTGACAAAATCAGGCTTGCTACTGGCAAGCAACTGCTTACATTGGAGGAAGCAGCAAACTACGCCGGCATTGGCACCGGAGATTTTGCTGAGATAATCAGCAGTGGTGACAACCCCATAAAGCTTTTAGGTAAAGGTTATATCAGGATAGCCGATTTGACGAGCTTCTTGTATGGTGGATTAGGGATGAATGAAGTAGAAAAAATAGTTGAAAAACCTCTTGACTCAGGCTTCCCCCAGCGTTACCCTCCCAGCAAAATTGAAGATTTGAGTGAGGAGGGTTATATGGAAATGGAAAGAAGAGGAAAGGGCGAAGGCTCTATATTTTACAATGAGAGCCGAAAAGTGTGGCAGGCGGCTGTTAGTCTAGGCTATGACGAAAAAGGAAAAAGGCGTAGGAAAATCATAAGTGGTAAAAGTGAAGAAGAAGTGGGAGAAGCCTTGCGGTTGATACTAGCTGCATACACACCTACTGCAGCAGAACAAAAGAACATTGCAGAAACAGTGCCTGAACTTGGTGCAGTGTCTACAGAAAAGGCAAAGGATATTACTTTTAAAGAATTTCTGGACAATTGCTTAAAGAATATCAAGGGCAGACCACAGTCGAGAACATTTTTCAATTACATAGGAACAGCAAAACACCTTGAAGAAGGATTAGGGCATATATTAATATCTCAGCTCACAAAAGATGACTGCGAGAGGTTTATAAACGGCTTCACTGAAAAGACATATGCAAGGGGGAAAACAGTTAGCAAGTACGGTCATAGTATGATACACAAAATATATATCATGCTCAAAATGGTTTTGAGAGAAGCTGTGGATAGAGAGTTGATAAGGAAAAACTTTGTGGATTCGATAAAAGAACCTAGGTCTAAAAAGTACGAAGAGCCTAAGTACAAGGC
>DAOSDD010000322.1:0-4189 GCA_035362115.1 Clostridiales bacterium
AAGTATAGCAAAAGCTATATGCAACACCCAATCAAGAATTTCTTTTAAAATAGGTTTCTCCGCCAAAGAAATCCCTCCATTTCATTTAAATCAATAAAAGGGGACAGTGGGGTGCATTTACCAAAAGTGAAGAAATAATTACCAGAAGCTGTCGTTACGCTCCCTGCCAATATTTTATTCACTTAAATTAAATACACCTGTGACAATGCTCATTATAGAAGAATGTCCCCTCACCTTAGCACCTTAGCACCCCTTAATCCGCAGCTCCTTAAGCTGCTTTTCATCCACTTCACCTGGAGCATTAGTCATAGGACATGAAGCATTCTGTACTTTCGGGAATGCTATTACATCCCTTATGGAATCTTTTCCGGTCATAAGCATTATCATTCTGTCAAAGCCAAAGGCCATACCTCCATGGGGAGGAGTACCATATTTGAAAGCTTCAAGCAGGAAACCAAATCTTTCCCATGCCTGTTCCTGGCTGAAGCCAAGGAGTTTAAACATTTTTGACTGAAGCTCCTGGTTGTGTATTCTTATGCTCCCACCTCCCAGTTCAACTCCGTTCAATACGATATCATATGCTTTTGCCCTTACTCTTTCAGGGTCTGACTCCAAATATTGTATATCTTCATCCATTGGAGAAGTAAATGGGTGATGCTTTGCTACCCAGCGCTTTTCCACTTCATCAAACTCAAGGAGAGGGAACTCGGTAACCCATAAAAACTTAAATTCATTCTTATTTAATAATTCAAGTCTTCTGGCCAGTTCAAGCCTTAGTTGACCAAGAGCATTATATACTATTTCGTTTTTATCGGCCATAAAGCAAATTAAGTCACCTGGTTCTGCTTCAGCCCTTTCAAGTATAGACTTTATCTCTTCTTCCGTTAAAAACTTTGTAATGGCAGACTTCAATTCATTTTCCTCAACTACAATCCAGGCCATACCCTTTGCTTTATATGTTTTTACAAATTCAACAAGGCTGTCAATCTCACGTCTGCTGAATTTTTCGCCACAGCCCTTTGCATTAATGAGCCTTACACTTCCGCCATTTTTAACTGCATCGGAAAATACTTTAAATCCGCTGTTTTCGACTATATCAGAAATATTAACCAGTTCAAAGCCAAATCTTATATCAGGCTTATCTGAACCAAACCTGTCCATTGCCTCCTGGTAGGGCATTCTGATAAATGGTTCGGTAAACTCTACTCCAAGTGCTTCTTTAAAAGCTTTTTTAATGAAGCCTTCATTTATTTCAATAACATCCTCTACATTAACAAAAGACATTTCAATATCAATCTGTGTAAACTCAGGCTGTCTGTCAGCTCTTAGGTCCTCATCTCTGAAGCACCTGACTATTTGAAAATATCTGTCAAACCCAGAAACCATTAAAAGTTGTTTAAAAAGTTGTGGTGACTGAGGCAAAGCATAGAATTTGCCTGGATGCACCCTGCTGGGGACAAGATAATCTCTGGCACCTTCAGGAGTACTCTTTGTAAGCATCGGGGTCTCCACTTCAAGAAATCCTTTTGAATCATAATAATCTCTGGCAATTTTAGCCACTCTATGCCTTAGAATGAAATTTTTCTGCATGTCCGGTCTTCTAAGATCAAGATATCTATATTTAAGCCTTAGCAATTCATTTGCATCAGAGTCTTCTTCAATATATATAGGAGGAGTTTCGGCCTGACTAAGAATCCTTAATTCTCTTACTGCAACTTCTATTTCTCCTGTATCTATCTTTGGATTTACAGTCTCCGGATCCCTCTTGACAACTTCACCAACTACTGCAATAACATATTCACTTCTAAGACCTTCAGCTTTCCTGAAAATTTCACTGTTTTGGTCAAGACGGAATACAACCTGCAGAATACCGGACCTGTCTCTCAAATCTATAAAGATTACGCCCCCCAGATCCCTTCTCTTATGCACCCATCCCATAACTGTAACTGTCTTTCCTACATTATCCGGTCGTAAATCATTGCACATATATGTGCGTTTCATACCATAAATTGACTCTTCCATATATACTCCCTCCATAATCTGTCATATCATTCTTTATTTTGACAGTCTCATATTTATTTTAACAAATTTTACAAATTCCTATCTGTTACTTATTCTTTAGCCGTGTCAGTATTGAGTCCAGGCTCACATCCTTCTGCTCACCTGTTTTCATATTTTTCAAAATGGCTTTATTACTATCAATTTCATCATCACCTATTACAACTGTAAATGCAGCACCTAATTTATCCGCATATTTCATCTGTGATTTAAGACTTCTTCCCATCAAGTCGCTCTCGGCATTTATTCCTGCACCCCTTAACTCAAATACCAGCTTTGATGCATACCTGGAAGCTCTTTCACCCAAGGATGCAAAATAAATGTCTACTCCGTCGGGCATAGGAATTTCCACATTCTGCTTATCCATTTCCATAAGAAGCCGCTCCATTCCAAGGGCAAATCCTATTCCTGGTGCAGGTGTTCCTCCACATAGTTCTACTAATCCATCATACCTTCCTCCCCCGCAAATAGTCCCCTGAGTTCCAACATTTAATGATACAAATTCAAATACAGTTCTTGTATAATAATCCAGGCCTCTTACAATATTCTTATCTATATTATATTTAATTTCAAGGTTCTCAAGGCCGGCTTTCAATCCTTCGAAATGCTCTCTGCAACCACTGCATAAGTTGTCCAGTAAAGCAGGTGCATCTTTAACAAGGTTTTTGCACTTTTCTTCTTTACAATCCAATATTCTCAATGGATTTCTGTCATACCGTTCTTGACAAACGGGACAAAGATCAACGAGTAATGGCTGTAAATACTCTTTTAATCTTAAATTGTATTCTTTCCTGCATTCAGGACAACCGATGCTGTTTATATTCAACTCAATTTCTTTTAATCCAAGCTTCTTGAAAAACAAATCAACCAGGCTGATAATTTCCACATCAACAGAAGGTCCCTCTGCACCAAAAGCTTCTGCCCCAAATTGATTAAACTCCCGGTATCTTCCTTTTTGAACATTTTCGTACCTGTAGGCCGTAATATTATAATAAAGCTTTACAGGCTGTGCAAGAGATGCCATACCATTTTCAATATAGCTTCTCACAACGCCTGCAGTACCTTCAGGCCTTAAGGTTATGCTTCTTCCACCCTTATCCTGGAAAGTATACATTTCCTTTTGCACAATATCGGTAGTATCTCCAACACCACGTTGAAAAAGCTCCGTATGTTCAAAAACAGGAATACGTATTTCCTTGTACCCAAAATTCCTGCATATTTTTGAAATAACTTTTTCCAAGTAATGCCATTTATACACTTCCTCCGGAAGTATGTCCCTGGTTCCTTTAGGAGCTTTTGTAAGCATTCTCATCTTCCTCTCATAAAAAAATCTAATATTCATTACCTCTAAAATACTTCATTATATAAAAACCTATATATAAAAACCTCCCGCCTGACTTAAACATTTATTGCATTCATCAGGGACGAGAGGTTGTTTCCCGCGGTACCACCCTATTAGGTATAAAAAAACCCACTTCAGGCCCCTTTAACGTCGGGCATACGGATTAACCTACTAAATTATAATCAGTATATACAATATTTCGCAAATAGATACCAACTTATGCTTAGTCATGGTAATTGATACCGTATTGTATGTTCATAATAATTAATACCAAATATATTGATTATAATCTTTCAGCAAACCAACTCCGGGGTGTTCTTTCACCAACCTTTTTCCTGGGAACACTCTCAGTCCTGGATGTCCCCTCCCTGCCGGCAGTATTGGGTACTTTTCCCCATCATAGTTTTTTATATATCTCTAATTCCAGATATCTTCTAAATATCTATTGAATTAATTATCCATTAAATTAATTATCTACAAAATATATCTATTAAATATATTCTATTTCTTTTCTATATGTATATGCAACATTTTTTTATTATTTTCTATAAATTTTTCTTTAATTTTAAATTTTGAATACTTTTTTAGTTATATTTTAAATATCTATCCTTGTAATGTCAATAGGGTGAAAATTTATAGGGGGTGCATTTTCTTCCTATGAAACAAAATATGGCAGCAAACGATTTTCCGAGTATAAAATTTGAACAAAGTTTACGGATTGTTATGTTTAAGGCAAGGGAAAATTCGTAATTCACGACACGGATGTCGTGAGCCGTCACCTGAATCATG
>DAOSDD010000323.1:0-4090 GCA_035362115.1 Clostridiales bacterium
AACCTAATAGTTTCAAAAGACAAGTCTTCAGCATTTATGTTTGATTATAATTTACGGAATAGAAAGATTAAAGCAATTAAAGCACTAATATACTCAGCAATTAAAGCTGAAGATGAAACTGTTACACTTAAAGAAGTAGGAAAAATGCTTACTTTAAATGATATGGAGAGGTTAGGCACTGCAATTAATGAGGCATTAAGTGTTGCAATGCCAGAGATAGAAGAAAATATGGGGGAATAGAAAGCCACACTGATTCTGAAGGATGGGATTGGGAGTGGCGAAAATGGGGAGCTCCCCATTTGAGACAGATGAAGGCATTGCACATTTATGAAGGTGGGTACACTTTTTCAGAAGTATTAAATTTGACATGTTTCCTTGAACGAGCCACGTTGAGTGCGTGATTCTGATGCAGCATAGTGGTGTAGAGGATAAAAAATAGGGTATGACCACTACATGTAGTGGTTTTAAGGTAAAAAACAAGCAAAAAAGGGGGTTAAAAATGCACGATTTTAACCCCCTTTTTTAGCGAAAAATACTGATGCAGAGGCTAATTTTTTAGATGCAACCCTTAAAATGATGCAAAACCACTTTAAGGTAAGTTAAGATTATAAAATAAAATAACAATAGAAAAACAGACATTATTTGAAACGATATTGGTGTAAGTTTTAAATAGGGAATTGAAGTTGAAGTATAAAATATTACTTGGAGGCAGACCGTCAATCTGGAGATAAACTCTCCTTATTGACGGTTTTTATAATCTTAAATCTTGTTACATTTTTTCAAACAAATTGTCATTGACAATTTGGTTTATACAGTATAGACTTAATATAAAGTCGATGTTGAATAGACCAAGGAGGTTTATCATGAAATATTATAAACTCGCAGAAACTGAAGAAAAGTTTGCAGAATTAATCTGGCAGAACGAACCGATTGGTTCAGGCGACCTTGTTAAGCTAAGTGAAAAAGAAATGAATTGGAAAAAGTCCACAACATATACAGTACTTAAAAAGTTATGTGGTAAGGGTATTTTTCAAAATGAAAATGCAGTGGTTTCATCTTTAATTTCAAAGGATGAATATTACGCAAATCAAAGTATACGTTTTGTGGAGGATACCTTTGGAGGGTCACTGCCGAAATTTCTAACATCTTTTATCAGTGGTAAAAAATTAAGTAATCATCAAGCTGAAGAGTTAAAAAGATTGATTGATGAGCACAAGGGGGTGTAGCAATGAGTGAACTATTTCTTACTGTTTTAAATATGAGCCTTACGGCAAGTTACGTAATCCTTTTTGTAATACTAATTAGGCTGTTACTTAAAAAGGCTCCAAAATTTATCGCCTATGCCTTATGGGGTGTGGTTGCTTTTCGCCTTATAATTCCATTCTCCTTTGAAAGCATGTTTAGTCTTATGCCACGGAATACGAATGCTGTACCAATCCCCCAAGATATTATCTATCAGCAAAGTCTGCAGGTTAACAGTGGGATAGGAGTAGTTGACTCATTAGTAAACAATTCACTTCCCGCACCGACTATTGGAGCAAGTGTGAATCCACTTCAGATTTACGTGGAAATAGGAGCGTACATCTGGGCCTTAGGCATAATAGCATTGCTTGTGTACAGCCTTGTATCTATTTTAGTCTTAAAAAGGCAGCTTAAAAGTGCACAATTAATAGAGAAAAATATCTTCGAAGCTAAGAATTTGAAAACGCCATTTGTGCTTGGATTAATAAAACCCAAGATATATTTACCGGTTGGACTTAATGCTACCGAAAGAAGCTATATTTTGCTACATGAACAGACCCATATCCACCGAAAAGACCACATCATTAAGGTGTTAGCTTTCCTAACATTGTCTGTGCACTGGTTCAATCCCCTTGTATGGATTGCGTTTATATTAATGAGTAAGGATATGGAACTATCCTGTGACGAAAGAGTACTGAAACAGATGAATAATGAAGATATTAAAAAGCCTTATGCTAATTCATTATTGTCGCTTGCTACCGGAAAGCATATTTTAAATGGTAGCCCTCTTGCTTTTGGCGAGGGAAATGTAAAAGGGAGGATTAAAAACGTGTTGAACTATAAGAAGCCTGCATTTTGGGTAATTGTTTTGTCGATTGTTATTTTGACTGTAGCTGGAATTGGACTGATGGCAAATCCGAAAGCTGCAACTATTGAACCTACTGCTCCAGAGTTGTCTTTCGAGCAAACTGTGGGAGTTGATATGGTTCAGCTTGACTATGCTTCTAATGATATAGTAATTTTTCACGACTATTTCGGATTGTTTGTATATGACCTTAACTCTCATCAAATTGTCCGAAGTTTGGATCTTAAGCCTCTAAACTGCCACCAAACACAAGGAGATAATTACTGTGATGTTTCGGTCAGTATGAATGGTAACACAGTGCAATTACACCCTATGAGCAGTGAAAATATGTTTGTATATACCATTTCAGATAATACCTTAAAGGAAAAAACTCATATGCCAATGGAGAAACCATTTGGAAGTCAGTTTGTTTCCATAGAAGAGGTGATTAATTCAACAAAGTTTGGTAATCACAGCCACCATGCAGTCCTCTTTGATACAGGCGAACATGGATATCTCTATGCAGAAGATGGAACAATCGGCACGCTGTCATATGTAAGAGGAGACAAGGTATTCAGATTGTTTGATATAAAAGCAAGCTTATCCGATAGAAGGCCAATGATTATGGTCAATGGTGTGTTATATCTAGATACCGGGAAACAAGTGCCGGTTGAAATTAATGATAGTGCAATTATTGGAGAAACCAGCTCTTCAGTTGACCAGTCTGAAAAACCAACTGAAGAAGGCCAAACAAACTTTGGTTCAATAGGTTCAAAATATGCTTATTATGAAGAAAATATTGTTGTTTTAATTAATAACAAATGGATTTTATTTGAAAGAGATAATAACATATATCAATTAAACTTTTCTGAAATAGATTATACGAAAATTGAAAAATTGCAGCTTAATAATATTAATATTATTGAAGAAAAAATAATCGATAAAGACCTTAGTGCATTTATCTTTACGAATAATGAAAATGGTGAATATAAAGGCGCAATAAACTTGCATGGGAAATCTTATTATATAGGTCAAGTGTCAATGGAGAGCACACCAGAAGATTTAATGGGAATTGAAGAACTTCAGGTATTTGGTAAGCGAGCTGTAAAGTTTTATGGAATACTTGGAGCCAATTATGCTCAGGCATATTACTGGCTTGTTGAAGAAAAAACCGAAGATTCAATTTTTCAGGTAGATGGAAACACAATTGAAATTGATTTGGATAGTGATGATAAAAATGAAATTGTAGCAACTATAGGCACAATTCCTGAAACAAGAATATACAAGCTGGAAGAAGGAAAAATATATGTTTCTGATATTAATAAATCAATCGGCGCAAAATCGGTATATTTGAAGGATGAAGGTAAAAAGTTATTTGAAGTGTACTTTGAGCCAAATAAGCCAGAACAATATGTGTTCAATAAAGATTCTTTTATAAAAAAGTAGAACCACTACTATACAAGACCGAAAAGATCCGGGCTTACAGCAAGAATTATTTATATTTGATGAGGTGATGTTATGGCAGACTTTTTAATGCAATATGGTGAGGTGTTTTCCATCATTATGTTTTTTATCCCACCAATTTTGTCGATGCTAATATTATATTTTACTAAAAGAAATTGGATATGGATGTCTATACCAATTACGATAGTTGTTGATTTATTAGTTTGGGGAAAGGGAATTTTTGAATTATCACATGGTAGAGTAGCGCTTATCTTTTTGATACCCCAGGTTACAGTTGTGACAATCATTTCTTTCGTAATTCTCTACCTTGAGAAGCGTAGAAAAAGAGCATAATCCTGGTTCCTATATGACATTTTTTATATTCTACTCAACAGTAGATTTATGTTCAAATAGTTACAAATTAACAATTGAATTATCATACTAATAAATAGGAGTTTGATGGAGGAAGACGATGAATGTGCGCCTGTTCGGTGATTAATATATAATGGGTGCGAATCCCATCTGGTAAAGCCTAGCCAGCAACCAGTACTTAGCCTTGGA
>DAOSDD010000324.1:0-4067 GCA_035362115.1 Clostridiales bacterium
ACACCAGATCCAGCTCCTAATAAAACAGCAAAAAATAATCCTAATATAAAAATTACAATTTTACTGGCCCAATGAATTCTAAGATAATAGTCGGCATTTTTTGCTCCATGAATTTCTATAATCTTCATAAGCAACAATTTATCATATTGGGAGTTATACCTATAACCTATTCCATCCATAATGTAAAACCCTATAGGTAAAAACCTTTTTAATATATGCTCTCTTTTATCCAGAGGCTTAATAAAATCATCATATTTTCCTGCTGAAACCAGGTATAAAGTGATAATTGCTAATATTAAAGCAAATACTCCTATAATCACAATTTATAACCCCCTTGTATATCTTCATTTACCGTCCTTTGCCAACCTTTAAAACTCTTTATAGTTTCTTATTGCTTTATATTGTTCTATGTTATGTTTTTATGTCTCTTACAATAACTTACAATTCCTTCATAATGCTTTACATAATGCTTTACATAATGCTTTAAACCCTTTGAAGTCCTTCAAAATTCTTCACCTTATATTATTGCTCAATATCACGTGACAATCGTTTTTTACCTTATATATCTATATCCATTATCTTTTTTGATATAAGGTAAGCTATAACAAACATTAACGCTGCAAATGTCATTGCAATTCTGCCGGTTACCGTGCAATATACAGGATTTATATAGTCATCTGCAGTTACCGAAAGAAGTATTAAAACTGCAACAGGTATGATATTTAATACTCTTCTTTCAAGATTTCTTTTAGCCAGCATTGTATTAATATCCTGCTTCATTTCAATTCTGTCATTAATTATGCTTGTTGTCCTTTTAACTACTTCAACAAGATTACCTCCCGTCCTCTTGCAGATCTGCAATACCTCTGCAAAGTCTTGAATATCATCAATACCGGATCTCTCTCCAAAATCTGCAACAGCATTTTCCACTGTTTCATTCATTTCAATTTTTCCAGCTATATTAGAACTCTCCAGTATAATATAGGTTTCGGGATCAGGGTAAAGAATATGAAGGTCTTTTACTACTTCCCTAAAAGCAAGCTCAATGGGTTTCCCTGCCCATAAAGAAGATTGTAGAGAATAAAGCATATCTTTAAATTGCACGTTTAAATCCTCTTTCCTTTTATTGATAATTTTTTTGACTTTGAAACGAGGATAAAGCAATGCACTAAAACTTATCATAAAACTTAGTAAATGGTTTTTATATAGCAGATAACTCAATAAATAAATGACAGGCATAACCTTTGCCGCATTGAAAACCTTTTCCTTTACAGACATTTCATATACATTATAATCTATCATTCCTACCCTCTGATCATTAGCTTTTTCTGCTTTATATATATTTTTACCCATTACTTTACCTACACTCCTCTTTTGCCAACTTGCCTGTTTTATTACATTACTTTATATTGTCCCTATGCTTCCAATGAATCGTCCCCCTGCTTCCACACACCTGCCTGCTTAAATTTCATCTTCCTGATCATTTCATTACCCGTCCTTTTAAGAGAGCCTTTCACTGTCTGGCCTTCTGTATCCCCTTCGTCCTCAAACTCAAACAAAGGGTTCAATACTATTTCTCCTTCCTTGAAACCTGCAACTTCAGTTATTTCAAGGGTTTTTCTGGACTTATCCCTCATCCTGGAAAGATGTACTATTATTTCAATGGCAGAAGCTATCTGCTGGCGTATTGCCTGAAGAGGCAAAGGTGCTGCGCCCAGTACCATAGTCTCCAGCCGATTTAACATATCCCTGGGGGAATTTCCATGTCCTGTGGATAAGGATCCATCATGCCCCGTGTTCATGGCCTGCAACATATCAAGAGCTTCATCTCCTCTCACTTCCCCTACTATTATCCTTTCAGGCCTCATTCTGAGGGAAGTTTTAATAAGATCCTTAACACTTACTCTTCCCTTACCTTCCATGTTTTCATTTCTTGTTTCCAATCTAACCAAGTTACTAATACCTGTTATCTGAAGCTCAGCCGAGTCTTCTATGGTAATGATTCTTTCATCTTCAGAAATAAAACCAGATAAAGCATTTAAAAATGTAGTTTTTCCCGATCCTGCACCCCCACAAACAAAAATATTATATTTTGCCTTTACAAGATATTTTAGAAATTCAGCTCCTTTCGGAGTAATAGATCCCAATTCAATAAGTTTATTCATTGTTACAGGTTCACTTGGGAATTTACGAATTGTCATAACCGGTCCATTTAGTGCTATGGGCTTTAACACTACATTAACCCTGGAGCCGTCCTGCAGCCTGGCATCTACAATTGGGGAGGCTTCATTTACCACTCTGTTTGCTTTTGAGACTACCGACTGAATTATATCCTCGAGTTTTTCTTCATTTTCAAGCTTAATGTCTAGCTTATGTACACTACCCCCTTTTTCTATAAAAATATTGTCCGGTCCGTTTATCATTATTTCTGTCACTAAGTGATCATCAATAAGGGGTTGCAAAATTCCCATCCTTCTCATAGAGTTAAAAACAGATTCTACAATTTCCTGCTTCTCCTTTATACTCAGATAAACCTGCTGTGATTTTTCAAAAACTACACTTGTAATAAGCTCTCTAATTTCTGTATCTGTAATATCTTTTCTTATATCTATTCTGTTACTGACGATGGCCTTTATTACCCCTGTAAGATTTCCTTTAGCATCATTATAATTATTCTCAATTATTTGATTGGTAGCAGTTTCTCTATTATTCATCATTGAAATAAATCACTATCCCCCCTTACAGTATATTTTCCCGTTAATTTCCGTAATTCTTTGTTAAGACTGTTTGATTCCTCTACTATACCTTTTAAGTATGTTCCCTGGTTATACAAAACCTGATTATTCATGGGAATTTTAATATAGTGGGTTATTCCCATAATAGAGCATACTTCGTCAATTTCGTTTTTAATTTCTTGTGGAATGTGTTCATCATATTTATTTAATATCAATGTTATTTTATTCAGCAGATTTAAACCTTTTCTTTTCTGGTAAAGCTGAATTTCTTTGTAAAAACTTATAATTTTCGACTTTGATATGCAATCTGGAGTGTAGATTAATACAATTTCATCACTTTCCTCCATCACAGCTATATTTTTTGAACTCAATGCACTGGATAAATCAGCAAAGATAATATTGTAATACCCTGTAGACCTTACCTGGTTCAAGAAGTACCTCACTTCCTCAGGTAATATCTCTTCCATTTCCAAAGCACTGTCAGGAGGCGGTATATAATGAATATCATACATTGTATCGGTAAACTTAATTCCTTCTATTTTTGCGTGAAGATTTTTATCTTTTTCCTTAATAGCAAAAATGACACTGGAGAAATTATCGTAAGGCCTATTTTCATAATCATGCTCAAAAAAGCAAAGGGTTGAGCCAATAGTTTCCAGGTTAACATAAAATACTCTCATTTCCTCCCGAGCACAGTTAATACAGGCATTAACAGCAATTGTAGTTTTTCCTGTGCCACCGGCAGGTGAATAAACTGATATGAGTTTTGTTTTATCCGGCCCTTTCAAAGCAAATTCTATATTTTTATACTGTTTTTCATATATATGTATAATATCACTTACCAACCTGTCACCATGTTGATATTTATAAATAGTATCAACGGTACCGGATGTAAAAGCCGATTTAGTATTGGACAAAAAAATTAAAACAGGTTTCCTGTACTCTGATATATCAGATTTTAATCCGGTAGACTCTATATTATTAAATTCTAAAACGTTAGATTTCAAAGTATTATATTTCAATCTGTCATGGAAGTCTGGAGTAATAAGAAGTATATCGGCTTTTTCTCTGCTTTTTGAAAGAAATTCTAAAAGATAATCCCTATTCGTAAAGGAATTTATCTGGAATTTATGAGGATGCTTGTCCATTAAAAACCCTACCAGGCTTTCAATATATGCCTTATCCTCATCTGCAATTATCAAGCTTAATTTCAACATATTTCCTCACCATTTCCCTTTTTATATATAGTTTATTTTTTGTTCCCATATATGTATTATATTTCCATGCAAACACATTATATTACATAAACCTTTTTTTGTCAATTATAAATAT
>DAOSDD010000325.1:0-4063 GCA_035362115.1 Clostridiales bacterium
CATGCAAAGTAAATTATATTAAAAATGCAAAGTTAACATTGCAAATATGATTCGAATGAGGTACCATATGTGAAAATTAAAATTAAAGAGCTGCGAAAGCAGAGAAAAATAGCACAAGAAGAATTGGCATTAGCTGTGGGAACAACTAGACAGACAATTACTTCTATAGAGGTTGGTAAGTATACCGCATCATTAGTGTTAGCATATAAAATTGCCAGATATTTTGATTTGACAATTGAGGAAGTATTTGATTTTTCGGAATTTAATGAGGTAAATAAGTAGGAGGTTACTGATGGAAAAGTATAGAAAAACAATAAGAAAGAGAATGATTCTATGTGGATTTTTAGCAGCTGTAGCTGTTGGCTTAGGCATTTTACACCAAAGTGAATTTTTTGATTTGATATCTTTATATACGCCAAATGAAGCATTAGCCGGTTTTCAGGCAGGACTTCTTTCTGGTTTTGGAGTACTGTCACTGCTTTTATTGTATAAATATGGAAAAGCAGTTAAAGATGACACAAAGTTAAAGATACTGTATAACAAGGAGTATGACGAAAGGCAGAATTTAATCCGACAGAAAGCAGGAATGCCAATGTTAATGATTACTTCAGGAATTATGATTTTTGCAGGTATTATTGCAGGATATTTAAATGAAATTGTTTTCTATACCTTAATATTGGCAGCAATGATTCAATTGACATTGGGAGCAATGGTTAAGATCTATTACATGAGAAAAATGTAAAAGAAATCTGAAAGGAAGTAAACTGATTGGGGGAAAAGATATGAATTGTTCTGTATGGGTTGCCTGGCTAATGAATTTATTATGTGCAGTTATATCCTTGATGTTTCTTATGGGAAAGGGAAGTTTACTAATAGCTGGGTATAATACTTCAACACGGGAAATAAAAGCAACATATAATGTCAAACGATTGTGCCGTGTTGTAGGTGGTGGTTTTTCCGTAATTACAATTATTCTTGTAATTTATACCATTTATGAATTTGATTTACCTTCTTATCTGCAATGGATGATGCCTTGGGGATTTTTTGCCGTCATTGCTTTCATTGCAATTTTGGCAAATTCCGTTTGCAAGAAAAAATGACTTTGTTCTTTGAAGAACCGTCACCTTTTAGACCTAGTGGTATTGTTGCAAATTATTTTTAAAAAATGTAATGCAATTAAGATTAGAAATAATATATAATAATATTAGCAAACAATTAACCGGAGATGAAAATTGCATATATCGAGAAATACGAACGATATCTTTAATAGATAGGGAGTGATTTTTATTAAAAAATTATTCGGACGGATATCCATACCTGTATCTATGTTATTATCTATGCAGACTATGCGTATATTATGTACACTATTTTCTATTATCATGACTTTGCAGGCTTTAATCGGCCTGTCCAGTATAGGTAAGGTATTTGCGGCAGTAAATGATAATAAGGAAATTACCATACTTTTCACTCACGATATGCACGATAATTTATTGCCTTTTAAGACCGAGCAGGGTGGTAAAATTGTTCAATCCGGCGGATATGCAAGATTACAAAGTGCTATCAATTCAGAAAGAAACAAAGATCCTGAACTGCTTCTTCTGGATGCAGGGGATTTTTCCATGGGAACTCTTTTTCAGACCTTATTCTCAAGTGATGCCCCGGAACTCAGAGTAATGGGACAAATGGGGTATGATGTTGCAACCTTTGGCAATCATGAATTTGATTATAGAGGCAAGGGGCTGGCAGATTCCTTGGATTCTGCCGTAAACAGCGGCGATAAATTGCCGCAAATAGCGGCTTCAAATATTTCATTTCCAACTGATAAAAACGGAAATATTGCAGAATCTCTAACCAATTTAAAAAGGGTAATGGATAAATATGGAGTAAAAGATTACGTAGTATTAGAGCGTAAGGGTATAAAAATCGGAGTATTTGGCTTAATGGGAAAAGAGGCTGCATCCTATGCTCCCATGTCTGAAGTTGTCTTTATGGATCCAATTAAAAAGGCAAAAAGCATAATTGATATATTAAAGAATGATGAAAAAGTTGATCTTGTAATTTGTCTCTCTCATTCCGGAACCTGGACGGATAAATCTAAATCTGAAGATGAAATCCTTGCAAAAAAAGTCCCGGAAATTGATGTAATAATAAGTGGACACACACATACGAAACTAACAGAACCTATTATTGCAGGAAAAACCATAATCGGCTCCTGCGGTGAGAACAGTGAAAATCTGGGAATTATAAGGATTTCACAGGATTCTAATAATGCAAATAATACAAACAATACAGGCAATACAGGTAATACTGGCAATGGTGATAATGCAAAAAATAAGAGTAATAATAGCTGGAATTTGATAAACTACAATCTGAAGCCTATCGATGGCGGCTTGTCAGAAGATTTCTACATTTCTCAGGCTATTGGGCTATTTAAAGACAAGGTTCAAGAAAAATACCTTGATAAGCTAGGCATGGAATTTGATGAAGTACTTGCAAACACAGGATTTAATTTTGTTTCCGCATCAAAAATCGGTGATGAACATAAAGAAGATACTCTGGGAAATTTAATCAGTGATGCTTATATATATGCTGTTCAAAAAGCTGAAGGTTCAAATTACGAGCCTGTAACTGCGGCAATTGTCCCTGTTGGAACTATTAGAGGTTCCTTTGTTGAAGGACCGATAACTGTTTCAGATGCCTTTAATGTTAGCTCATTGGGAATCAGTAAGGATGGCATGTCAGGATATCCCTTGATTTCTGTATATCTTACAGGAAAAGAACTGAAAACAGCCTGTGAAGTGGATGCATCAATAACTCCTATAATGGGGGAGGCACAGCTTTATATATCAGGACTAAGCTATTCATTCAATCCGAAGAGATTGATGTTTAATAAAGTTACCATGGCACGGCTTCAAAAACCAGACGGTACTTTTGAGGAAATAGATGATAAAAAGCTGTATCGCGTTGTGGCAGGCTTGTATTCAGCGCAGATGCTTTCAGTTGTTGGAAGAAAATCTTTCGGACTGCTGCCTATTATACCAAAAACCAAAGATGGTTCCACAATAACTGACTTTGAAGCTCAAATAATTACTAATAGCTCTAATTGGCGTAATAACGAAATTAAAGAATGGATGGCAATTGCAGAATACTTGAAATCATTTGAAATAGTTGGTGATATACCTCAAGTCCCAATGTATTACAGTCAGACTCATGGCAGAAAAGTCGTTGAAACCAAAGCGGATATCTTATCGATATTAGGTAATCCAAATGGTATTGCTTTGGCAGTATATGCTGTAGTTGCTATAGTAGTCATTCTTGCCTTTTTTATCATATATGTATTAATAAGGCTAAGAAAAAGCAGTAGACGTAAAGTATACAACTGGAGTATGAGAATTTAATTGTTTGCATAATGCACCAAACTGCTTACATACTTCTTGCAGAGCAGCTTTATTGTCTTTCCTGAAATTAGATATTGCTTTAAAAATCAGGTCTTGATTTTCTAATCAGCTATATTATCTCTATATTTCTGGTTGTTTCTCCTTCAAACTTTCTTGATGGAGTAATTCTATCCGCATATCCATATTTCCATTCACATTCTTGTGGCAGTTTACATAAGATGATATAAAAAGACCAGCTAATTAAAGTCAAGAGGTTTTAACAAAAAAATTTAACAATTTTTAAAAACTTTTGACAGCTAAAAAAGGCATAACAAATAAACCACCCAAGTGAAGTTGACATAAAATGGCTGGTCTAAAATACAATTTGTTCTTTGAAAACTAAATATCAAGTAACAGTACTATTAAGCTGCACTATGCTTTGCTGCAAGCATTTGGGCATGCTCTTGTGGAGAACGTAATTCATAAGGTTTTCTATCCCTGAGCACAGCAAAAATAATACACACAATCTTACGCATGACAGCCCCTAAGGCTACCTTCTTAGGTTTGCTTTGGCACTTTTGCTTATAAAATTCTAATAATACCGGGTTACAAGCTTGTTTATTACGCTTGGTTCGAATATTAGCAAGAGCAGTTGTAAAAAGCACTCTGCGAAGTAGTCGTGAACC
>DAOSDD010000326.1:0-4048 GCA_035362115.1 Clostridiales bacterium
TTATTGATTAAAATTTCGGCTTTTTCCAGTAATGCTTTACTCATATCATAACCCTAAAACACACGTTCAGTATTAACTTACCATATAACACTATAAAAAGCAAGTATTAACATGAAAAGTATCTTAGTTAACAAGAAGCTATCAAAGAGACGTTCCAAAGCTGGATATGGAAAGACCCCGACCGGAGGGAGTGATGATGATTCAGTAGAAACATATATAACCAGGAATCCGGAAGGAAGCTAATAGACAGCAGAGGAGAGCTGTTAAATATAGACTTCTACGGAGTTCTGGAGGACATCACAAACTTATTGGGCAAAGGTATGGGTGAACGGAAATGCAGTTGGAGAGCATGAAGGCGGAAGTCTGCCATTTGAATTTGATGTGACAAGGTTTGTTAAATACAATGATATCAATATATTCGTGTTTTCAATTGATGCCGAACCATAGCCTGAAAGGCTGCCTCCAGGGAACTTTCCGGAATCGGAATGGGTCTCTCAATGGCAGGGACAGTTCCCCACTAACAATTATGATTTCTATCCTTACGGCGGAATACATAGGAATGTCTGTTTGTACTGTATTCCGAAGACATGTATAGAGGATGTTTCAATAAAAACGGATATAAAACCGGGTGCTGCAGAAATATCCTTCGTTACAAAAATTAATAAGCCTTTAGCTTCAGATATCAGGGTATATTTGAACAACCGATTAACAGGAGAATACAAATTGAATGGCAGTGATGAAATAACAGGTAGCGTTTTGGTGGAGGAGCCTGTGTTATGGGACATGGACAACCCGTATTTGTATAATTTTAAAGTAGTACTGCATGAAGAAATATTAATGAAGATAAATACTGGAAGGTGCCTGATACTATCCATGGGTTTGGTGGAGGCGAAAATGAGACAAGAGTAATATTCAGTATTGCCGACGCCAAGGAAAAAATCAAGGTGGACAAGGCAGAGCACCTTATTGAAAGCGGCTACAACGATTATCTGAAGGCACTGATTATATTTTATATGATGTATTGATTTATAGAATTCCATAATATAGTATTAAGTTTATAAGGTGGTTCGAATATGTTTGTGTGGTAAAATAAAGAGTGTATATACTGTGTATAAATGTTAATTTATATGTTAACATCAACTGTAGGTTGATAATTGTATAGCAGACCTAAATTGACATTCCATTGTTTTCTTCTGAAATATTAGTAAAATAAAATTAAAAAGACGGGAGGAAATACAATGATTAACAAAATTGATGTAGGTAAAAGAATTAGCAGTTTGCGCATAAATTTAAGCTATTCACAGGCGGAATTTGCTGAAAAATTAAGCGTAAGTACACAAGCTGTGTCAAAATGGGAAACAGGTCGTACATTACCGGATATTGATGTTCTGTTAAATATATCATGGATATGTAAAACTTCCATCAACAATATTTTGGAGGGCGATGATTTTATTGAGTACAATACCGGCATTGACAGAGGCCTTTTACGATTAAACAAATTTTTAATATGTCCTGAATGTAAAAAAAAGCTTAAGCTGAAATCTCTCTTTTTTGAATGCGAAAACAAACATCAATACCATATTATTGATGGAGTAGTTGATTTTAGGACGAGAGAGATTCCGGGCGAACAATGGTCCTTGAGTTATCGGAATTATGATGAATATCTGCACGAGCATCATTGGCCTGGAAATCCAAATTATAAAAGAGGTTTGAATCCTGCTGATGTTATATGGACAGAGATAGAGGAGCTTCGTCCTAGACTGATATTAGATATGGCTTGTGGAACAGGGCAAGGAATAAAGCATCAGATAAAAAGAATAAACTGGCCGGTAACAATAGTTATGGTAGATTTAAGTCACCGCATTTTAAAATGGGATAAAGTTTTTTACTCAACTGAATGGGAAAATCCCTATGTAGAAATGGTCTATCTGGCTTGTGACGGAGCAAATTTACCTATATTGAGTGATTCTATTGATGTTGTATTTTCTTATGCAGGTTATGAAAGCATGCAGACTAAAATGATGGATGGGTTTCGTGAGGCGTTCAGAGTTATAAAAGATGGTGGACATACAATTTATACAAAATCAGTTGTGGAGGATCATGAGAGCGAAAACTCTAAAAAGTGGACTAACTTATTGTTTTCTAATTTGGATCATGACGAACAATTTGGGATGAAAGATATGATGCTGGATGTTAATCAATGGCTTCAGACTTGTAAAGATATAGGATTCATTGAAAACAACAGTATAAAAATCTACGACGAACTTCCAGTGCCAGACACAGATAAGTTTCCTTTTGAAAATGAAATAGCTCAATGGATGGCGGAATATGTTTTTAATTCTAGGAAGCCTTGATGTACAGTATAGAAATAATATAGAGTTTAGTTATTCGCACATTTTATACACTTTGTATAACATTATTATAATCTGAACTTAAAGTTATGAATATTATAGGGAGATTATTTTGCGAATCACATTGCAGACATATTTCAAAGGAAGTATCGAAGCAGTTTAGCTTTACCAGAAAGCCTTTGATGCTATACTTGGTTATTGTATGCTAAATTTTGGTAATACATAAATGCACGCTGAGATAAATTTGAATGAGCAGAATATTGTTTCAATAAGTAAGTCAAATGATTGGGCAGTTACACGTAGAAATATACAGTTCTGTATTACCTTACTGCCGTATTGAAGATGTCCGTTTTCAGGAAGGCGAAACTTGTGATGCGATGTGGGCAAGCACAGATAAAATCCGTGAAATGATGGCTTCTGGTGAGTTTCTCAGCGAATGGTTCTATCCATATTTTGAAGAGATGGTGGAGAAATGGGGGGTGATAGTATGTTAATCCGTTGGGCGGCCGAAAAAGACCTGCCTGCATGGTATGCACTGGCAACCGAGGTTTCACAGATTTTCCAGCACCCAGGCAACATGGGAACCGACCCTGAGTTTGCTTCATATGCACAAAGCGAAGTGAGTAAATACGAAGTATTGACCGCCGTAGACTACATGAGTGGCAAGAATATGGGGTTCATCGAGCAGATGAGAAAGGAGTTGCGACATGCCTAAACTGCCAAATACACTAGTCATCCTGCCCTACGACCCAAATTGGAAAACTGAATTCGAGCGCATCCGCGATTATCTGATGGAGCATATCGGCGACCTGGTCATTGAGGTTAAACATATCGGTAGCACTTCGGTGCCTGGCTTGTGTGCCAAGCCCATCATTGATCTTGTCGCAGTGATGGAATCCTACGAGGTGTTCCCTCAAATTGTGTCCCGTCTCGAAAAAGTCGGTTTTCAGCATGAGGGCGATTTAGGCATAAAAGAACGCGAGGTTTTCAAAAGGATAATCCCTGATGACTTTATGGATTATCACTTTTATGTATATCCGAAAGATAGCGAGGAAAACCGCAGACAAACCAGCTTTCGAAATGCGCTTCTTAAGAATCCTCAGATTGCGGAGGAATACGGCAAGTTGAAAACAAGGCTAATCAGCGAGGTGAACGGCGACCGTGTTCTTTACACTAACTCAAAAACCGACTTTATCTTGGACGTGATCAACCGTGTTAATGATAATGGCGAGTTGAAAAACATTTCGCAAAACATATATGATAACCAAACCTTTTTTGACGGATATAAAAAATTACGTGAAAATCCGGATAATGCTAATCTGTTGGAGGAAAAGCCTGCACTCTTTTCGCTCGCGCCGGATTTGACCAGCCTTTCTGTTCTCGATTTAGGCTGTGGCTACGGAGAAAATTGTGCTGAATTTCTGCGGCTTGGTGCCGCTAAAGTGGTTGGAGTAGATATATCTTCAAAAATGCTTGAGGTTGCAAAACATGAAACAAGTGGGGTTGAATATATTTATGCTGATATGAGCGATTTGTCTGCTATAGAAGGAATTTTTGATGTCGTGTTCAGTTCGCTCGCAATTCATTATATCGAGGATTTTAGTAAACTTTGTTACCAAGTTTTTGACTTGTTGAATTCCTACGGTTATTTTATCTTTTCGCAGGAACACCCATTTACTACCGCGCCATTAAAAGGT
>DAOSDD010000327.1:0-4032 GCA_035362115.1 Clostridiales bacterium
ATAAGTCCGTACCATTTACTCATAGTATGGAGCTTTACATTCAATTAAGCAATAAATATCCCGGTTCAAGGGTTTTCCTGGATATTTTTGATGGCGGACATGAATTGAGGATGGAGGATGCAAAAAGATGGTTCTTATCTCAAATTAACGATAATAACAACACTGAGGGAGATAACAAAAGCAATAACAGAAGCTGCCTGACTAAATAAGTTATTACACTTAAGGCTGCAAGGATTTTATAGTTTACTTTTTATTAGGTTATGTTATAATAAATACAATCAAGGAAATAAAACCTTGTGGTTTTACGTTTTTGTATTTATTGAAACGGTGTGAAGCAATCCGATTAGCGGATTGCACTGTTGTTATAATAAATACCATCAGAGAAATAAAACCTTGTGGTTTTATGTTTTTGTAATTATTGAAACGGTGTGAAGCAATCCGATTAGCGGATTGCGCTGTTGTATAATAATATTATTTTAGAAGCAACTTTTTTACAATATGCTATGTTATAAAATTAACAATAAAACCAGGAAGATTGTATAAGGAGGTATAAAATTAGTGCACAAAAAATTATTTATTCCAGGGCCTGTTGAAGTTTCCGACGATGTCCTCCAGAAAATGTCTACACCTATGATTGGACACCGTACAAAAGAAGCTTCAGCTTTACAGAGAAGAATATCAGAAAAAATGATGAAGGTTATGTATACACAAAATCAGATTCTTTTGTCAACTACATCTGGAAGCGGTTTAATGGAGGGAGCTGTCAGGTCCTGTACAAGAAAAAAGGCAGCAATTTTCTCAATAGGAGCTTTTGGTGACAGATGGTATAAAATGGCTGCTTCAAATGGTGTTCCTGCAGATAAATTTTCTTCTGAACAGGGAAAGACTACAACACCCGAAATGATTGAAAAGGCTTTGTCTACGGGTGAATATGATCTTATAACAATTACACACAATGAGACATCTTCAGGAGTTATGAATCCTGTAGAAGAGTTGTCCCAGGTATGGAAAAGGTATCCTGAAGTGGTTGTTTGCATGGATACTGTAAGTTCAATGGGTGGTACAAAAATTGAAATTGACAAGCTTGGTGTTGATATTTGTATTACATCAAGCCAAAAATGTCTGGGGCTTCCTCCGGGAATGGCAATTTGCTCATTTTCACAAAAGGCTGTAGAAGCTGCAAGGAATGTCAAATATAGGGGTTTATACCTTGATCTGCTTGATTTGTATGAGTATATTCAGAAAAAAGACTACCAGTATCCATCTACACCTTCATTGTCACATATGTTCGCACTGGACTATCAATTGGATAAGATTCTTGAGGAGGGACTGGAAAACAGGTATGCACGTCACCTTGAAATGGCGCAATATACACGTGAGTGGGCAAAAGCTAATTTCGCTCTTTTCCCTGAGGAAAAATTTGCTTCGAACACGCTAACAGCTGTTAAAAACATCAGAAATATAAACGTTGGTGAGTTGAATAAGCGTTTAGGTGAAAAAGGCTATATGATTTCAAATGGATATGGCGATCTGAAGGAAGTAACTTTTAGAATTGCGCATATGGCCGATACGACATTAGCTGAAATTAAGGAATTGTTATCATTGATAGATGAAATTATAGGGCAGTAAAATTGATTAAAAGGGTTGCAGCGAAAAGGTATAATACTGTAACCCTTTGCATTGCAAAATAATGATTTATTGTGTATACCTGATCGCTCTAATAGCAGAAATTTTTAGAAATTACCATTGACACACTAGAAAACATATTGTATACTAAACTAGTCAGTTGAAGGGGAGTAGCTCAATTGGTAGAGTAGCGGTCTCCAAAACCGTCGGCTGCAGGTTCGAGTCCTGTCTCCCCTGCCATAGAGAAGCCTAGAGGCATAATGCTTTTAAGCTTCTCTATTTTTTTACTAAACTATAATAAATATCAAAATGGGGATTATTAGGGGGCTATAGCATTCTATAATACCTCTCGTTGTAAAGACAGATTTTATAAATTTTATGTCAGATTATCCTTTCCATAATTTGTATATACTTAAATATTATGCACTGCAGTTAAGAATGTCAAGGGCGAGCGGTTTTTGCTCATTCATCGGAGGCGAAGGCGGAGACCCTTGACAACTATTGCCGTTCCATCCTGTTGTTCTCCGGTCTGTTATGACAGACCGGCTGCCATCTAGCGAGGACGGGGTATGGGGCAGTCCCAAGGTCTTATTTCGCTTCAGGAAGTAGTCCGTTACATACAAAGTAGCATTTTGATTGAGTCTTGTAATCTAAGGATTGATGTGGTCTCTCCGTGTTGTAATACTAACATATTCTTTTACTATCTTGCGGAGTTTATGATATGTACTATACAATTATTATGCCCTTCAAACACTTTAATTTCAATAATTTGAAGGACTTTTATTGTAATTTACCGAAACTCACGCTAGACAAAATAAAAAATCCACTTGACGACATTAATGGATAATTATACAATGTACTTATATAAATTCTACTTCTTCTACGCAATGCACCTAAGTTTTATGATTTTCTTCTTAGATGCATTGCGTGAAAGAAGTAGTTATCTGTAAATGCGCGCCCGGTCCTCTGGACGACGGGCGGAATTAAAACATTTTGTCAAAGAAAGATTTATAGTGGCAAGTAGATTATTTATATAATATATGTTTATTACTGATATCATGAAGCAAAAAAAATCGGGAAAAAGCATACACCTTCAATTATAATGTGTTTGAGAAAGGCGGTTAGAATGTGGATTGGATTACGGGATTAGGTAGAGCAATCGATTATATTGAAGAGCATATTACCGAGGAGATTGATTATAACGAGGTTGCAAAGCAGGCTTATTCGTCAAGCTATCATTTTCAACGAGTATTTTCTATACTGTGTGGATATACATTAGGCGAATATATCCGTAGTCGCAGATTAACTCTTGCTGGTGATGAATTATCTGGCACAAGCGATAAGGTGATAAATATCGCATTGAAATATGGATATGATAGCCCTGACGGCTTTACACGAGCTTTTACCCGTTTTCATGGAATCAGCCCTTCTTTAGCGCGCGAGACAGGTGCTGTTCTTAAATCTTTTTCACGCCTTCAACTCAAATTATATTTGGAAGGTGGTAATACAATGAATTATAGAATTGAGGAAAAAGAAGCTCGAATTTATACTGGATATGCCCGTCATTTTAATGGTGTCCCAGGCAATAGAGGAAAACAGGAGGAAGATTTCTTCATACACACTCGTTCAAATCAATATCTCTTACAAGGAATGGCAGATGACAGCTCAGCAATTTACAACATTATAACAAATATTGATGATGAGGGTTACGATTTCTACATTGCTGCATTGTTACCAGACTATATGCGTGAGCACATTGAAGATGATGGCGTATTAGGCAAAGAAGATGCTAAGCGTTTTGAAATGATCGAAATACCCAGAACCACATATGCTGTATTTGAAACTGAGCGGGTAAAATTTCCTACTAAACAACACATTGAGCTCCGAAGAAGAATTGTAACGGAATGGCTCCCCTCCTCCGGCTATGTACTGGCTGAAGGAGCGGAAATCACACTTACACACTGGTATAAAAAGCCACATCATGACAAACGATACATTGAGATATGGCTTCCAGTAATGAAAAAATCAGAATAAAATCTAATATGAAGGTAGTTACCCCAAAAGTTAGTCCTCTATGAACGCAGCAGACGCTTTTCTATATATTGAAAAGAGAATATTATAAACATTTAAACAATTGGATATTTGAAAAATATAAAGTTTATGTCCAGCCTTGACTCCGCCGTGCAGCTGGACATGATGGGGCACACATCAGATAACAGCGGCATTCATGCAGAGGGTTCGACCAAAACCTGCCAGAGGTCAAGCTTCTTCGTAGCCTCACCACATGCCCGAGGCTAAGCCGAAGTGTCGCTAAGCCTCGGCCACGTCATGAATGCGCAAACCGTTACACGTAATCAGGTGCAAGGAGCGCCATCCATGGCGCGATTTAGTAAGAAAGGCTTTGTA
>DAOSDD010000328.1:0-4004 GCA_035362115.1 Clostridiales bacterium
TATTTATAATGTTGGTGTGGATTGTGCAATATTAATGAATCCTCAGGTTTGGATTGCTTCGGGACATGTAGGCGGTTTCAATGACCCGCTTATAGATTGCAAAACATGTAAATCACGTCAAAGAGCAGATAAAATGATTGAAGAATGGAATAGAGAGCAAGGAATTGATATTTCAGTTGATGGCTGGGATAATCAGGCTTTGGTCCAGTACATAAAAGATAAAGGTGTAACCTGTCCAGAATGCGGAGCAAGCAATTTTACAGATATCAGAAAATTTAATATGATGTTTAAGACCTTTCAGGGTGTTACTGAAGATTCCAAGGCTGAAATTTACTTGAGACCGGAGACTGCCCAGGGTATATTTGTTAATTATAAAAATGTTCAAAGAACTACAAGAAGAAAAATACCTTTTGGAATATGCCAGATAGGTAAGTCTTTCAGGAATGAGATAACCCCTGGTAATTTCACTTTCAGAACAAGAGAATTTGAGCAAATGGAGCTGGAATTTTTCTGTGAACCCGGGACAGGCCTTAAATGGTTTAAATATTGGAAGGATTATTCATACAACTGGCTTTTAAGTCTGGGTTTAAAACCTGAAACTTTAAGAATGAGAGATCATAGTAAAGAAGAACTTTCATTCTATAGTAATGCAACTACAGATATAGAATATTTGTTCCCGTTTGGTTGGGGTGAGCTTTGGGGAATAGCTGACAGAACCGATTATGATCTTAAACAGCATATGGAGCATTCGGGAGATGATCTTTCGTATTTTGATCCTGTAACAAATCAAAAATATATACCCCACTGTGTAGAACCATCCTTAGGTGCCGACAGGGTAACTCTTGCATTTCTCTGTGAAGCTTATGACGAAGAAGAGCTTGCAGAAGGAGATGTAAGAACTGTTTTACGTTTTCATCCTGCTCTTGCACCTGTAAAAATTGCAGTACTGCCATTATCCAAAAAATTGGGGGACGAGGCATTCAAGGTGTATGAAACACTTATAAAAGAGTATCCCTGTGAATACGATGAGACAGGAAGCATAGGTAAAAGATACAGGAGGCAGGATGAGATTGGAACACCCTACTGTATAACTTTTGATTTTGATTCTCTTAACGATGAAAGTGTAACTATAAGAGAAAGGGATACCATGGAACAGGTAAGAATTAGAATAAGCAAGCTTTCTGATTATTTTAATGGAAAATTCAACTTCTAGCCTTACTTTATTCAAAGTTTTTTTTTCGTTATCTTAACATATGTTTTAAAAATATGGATAAAATAACATAATAAATATGTAAAAAATAAATAGCACAATAATTAAAATAAAAAGCAAAATAAATAATGACATAAATAATGACATAATTAATAATACAATGAATTATACTGGTATTGTATTGTCAAATGTATACAATATGCAATATAATTTTAATTGAAGTATAGTCCCTGCACTGTAGTGCCGGTGTCATTTAATTATATACTGTTTTACAAAACTAAATAATGGAGGTAGCACATATGGGAAAATATGTATACTTATTTACTGAAGGAAATGCTTCAATGAGAAATCTTCTTGGAGGGAAAGGTGCCAACCTTGCAGAAATGACAAGTATAGGACTGCCTGTACCGAGAGGATTCACTATAACAACAGAGGCTTGTACAAGATACTACATTGATGGACAGATTATTGCACAGAAAATACAGGATGAAATTTTTGCAGCGTTGTCTAAAACTGAAACAACTGTTGGGAAAAAATTTGGTGACCCGGAAAATCCCTTTTTGGTGTCTGTTCGCTCAGGGGCGAGGGCATCAATGCCTGGTATGATGGATACAATATTGAACCTGGGACTTAATGACACTGTTGTTCAGGGACTAGCAAAACTTACCGATAATCCCAGATTTGCTTATGACAGTTACAGACGTTTTATACAGATGTTTAGTGATGTTGTTATGGAGATTGAGAAGAGCAAGTTCGAGAAAATACTGGATCGAGTAAAAGAGAAAAACGGTGCAAAGATAGACACCGATTTAACTGCTGAAAACCTCAAAGAGGTTGTCAGTATGTATAAGGAATTGTTTAAAGCAGAAAAAGGGTTTGACTTCCCTCAGGATCCAAAAGAACAGCTTATGGAAGCAGTAAAGGCTGTTTTCCGTTCATGGGATAACCCTCGAGCAATAGTCTACAGGAGGCTTAATGATATTCCTGGTGATTGGGGAACGGCAGTTAATGTACAGGAAATGGTTTATGGAAATATGGGTACCGATTCAGGTACAGGAGTTGCTTTTACAAGAAATCCTTCTACTGGTGAGAAGAAGCTTTACGGGGAGTTTCTTATGAATGCCCAGGGCGAGGATGTTGTTGCAGGTATCAGGACACCGCAATCTATAGAACTTCTTAAGGAAATAAATCAGGAAGCATATAACCAGTTTGTTTCAACTGCAGATATTTTGGAAAAACACTATAATGATATGCAGGACATGGAATTTACCATAGAAAAAGGGAAGCTTTTCATGCTTCAGACAAGAAATGGCAAGAGGACTGCAGCAGCGGCATTAAGAATTGCGGTGGATCTGGTTAATGAAGGTATGGTAACAAAAGAAGAAGCCCTTATGAAGGTTGATCCAAAACAGCTGGATGCTCTATTGCATCCAACCTTTGAACCGTTGGCACTAAAGAAGGCTACACCTATAGCTAAAGGACTTCCTGCTTCACCTGGTGCGGGAACAGGCAGGATATATTTTCACGCTCAGGATGCTGTCAATGCATATAATAACGGTGAAAAGAATGTTATTCTTGTAAGATTGGAGACATCACCAGAAGATATTGAGGGAATGAATGTTGCTCAGGGAATCCTGACCGGCAGGGGCGGAATGACTTCACATGCAGCGGTTGTAGCGAGAGGTATGGGCAAATGTTGCGTAGCAGGTTGTAGTGAAGTAAAAATAGATAACGAAGCGAAATATTTTATAGATAAAAATGGTAAGAGATATGAAGAAGGAGAATGGATATCTCTTGATGGTTCCACAGGAAATGTATATGGCACAAAGCTTCCAACGGTTGATCCTGAACTTACAGGTGATTTTTCTAAATTAATGGGTTGGGCCGACGATGTAAGAATGTTGAAAGTAAGAGCAAATGCAGATACACCAAAGGATGCTGCACAGGCCTTGAAGTTCGGTGCTGAAGGCATAGGCCTTTGCCGTACTGAGCATATGTTCTTTGAAGCTGACAGAATCTCTACATTCAGGCAAATGATTGTTGCAGACAGTGAGGAAAAGAGAAGGGCTGCTCTTGATAAGTTGCTGCCCATGCAAAGAGAAGATTTTGAAGGCATATTTACTGAAATGAACGGCTACCCCGTAACAATAAGGCTGCTTGATCCACCTTTGCATGAATTCATGCCAGAAAAGGAAGAGGATGTAGTTTTATTAGCAGATAAATTATGCATCACTTATGATGAATTGAAAGCAATAATCAAAAGACAGCATGAAATCAATCCAATGATGGGTTTAAGAGGCGTACGCCTTGCAGTCATATACTCTGAGATTGCTGAAATACAGACAAGAGCAATTATCGAAGCTGCAATCAATGTTAATAAAAAAGGTATGACTGTAATTCCTGAAATAATGGTGCCACTTGTATGTGAAGTTAAGGAATTTCAGTTTGTAAAGAATATAATTGTAAAGACAGCCGATGAAATTATTAAAAATTCAGGTGTTGACCTTAAATATATGGTTGGTACAATGATGGAAATTCCAAGAGCTGTCCTTACAGCTGATGAAATTGCTTCTGAAGCTGAGTTTTTCTCTTTCGGTACCAATGACCTTACTCAGATGACCTATGGTTTAAGCCGTGACGATGCTGGAAGGATTTTGGATGTATATTATCAAAAGAAAATATTTGAATATGACCCAACAGCCAGACTCGATCAGGTTGGAGTAGGTAAACTGGTAAAAATGGGAGTTGAATTGGGACGTAGTTCAAGACCCGATATTAAACTCGGTGTGTGTGG
>DAOSDD010000329.1:0-4001 GCA_035362115.1 Clostridiales bacterium
CTATGATACAAAATATGGCAGCATACGATTTCCCGAGTATAAAATTTGAACAAAGTTTACGGATGCGGTTATTGCCTCAAGTAATTTACCTGATTTCACGCTGTATATCTATAATTTCTGCATCTGTGCTGTTCTCAATAAAGTTGAGCACATTATCCAATATACTGTCAGCCTGACTTGTTTCACCCGCTACACAAGCTACCCCCAATATAATTGTCTTATGAGTATCCTGCTCACCTATCTCGGCGATAGATACATTGAACTTGTTTCTTACTTTGACACATATGCTTTTTACCACCATGCGTTTTTCCTTGAGGGAATGCACCCAGGATGTGTAAAATTTAATAATTATTGTTCCGATAATCATATTGTTCTCCTTTCAGCAGAGCAAATGTTTTCTGTCTCCTATTGCCCGCTATATTGATCAAGCATTACTTAAGCATTGCTACTCTCTTCATATAATTCATACAAGCATTCAATTTCTTTTATCACTTTATCATACTCAACATATTTTTCAGGAGGAGTATCTATTCCAAAAGTACTTTCCAACTCCTTGCGTTTTTCCTCAAGTTCAATGATCCTAGCTTCTATCTCTGTTATATTCAGCTTTCCCTCAACCTGCTGCCTGGTTATATTTCTGCCGGATATATTGCAAGCTTTCTTTGTGCCAGACCTACCCAAACTTTTAGTTACAGCAGGCCTATCCAGACTTTTGCTTACAGCAGATTTGTCAGGATTTTTGATTGCTGTAATATTCCCCTTACTTTCCTTTGTTTTTCTTAAAGTCTCGTTTTCAGCCTTGTTTTCTCTATATGCATCATAATTCCCGTTAAAAAGTCTGGCAGTACCATCGGAAAATTCCAGTATTCTGTTAACACACCGGTTCAGGAAGTAACGGTCATGGGAAATAGCTATAATAGTACCATTATACTTCATCAATGCAGATTCCAGAGCGTCCCTTGCAGGTACATCAAGATGATTTGTTGGTTCATCCATAATTAAGCAGTCCGGATTTTCAAGCATCATACACCCCAGGTACAGTCTCACCCTTTCTCCTCCGCTTAGAACTTCAATCTTCTTATCAATCTCATCCCCGTAGAATTGAAATTTGGCAAGATAATCCCTTGCAGCATCCACAGGCATCTCTTTTGCAGCAAGCAGTTCTTCCATTATTGTGCGTTTTTCATCCTTAAAATTCACTACCTGGCCTAGATACCCATATCTAACCCATTCTCCCAGTTTGGCTGTTCCTTTATAATTCTGATCTTTACCAAGAAGAATATTTATCAGAGTAGTTTTACCACAACCATTAGGACCTATTATACCTATCTTCTCCCCTCCCTTAATAAGGAAGTTGACACCCGAGAATAGCCGGTATTCACTGTAATATTTTTCCAGTCCTTCGGCCACAGCGATTTCAGCACTCATATGTTTAATTTTATCAAAAGATATCTTTGGTGCTGCTGTCCGGTAAAGGTTATACCGCTCTTTCATCTCATTGAGCCCTACTGTCAATTCCTTTTCAAGCCGCTGTACAGTTTTCAGTCTGCTTTTCCAGGCGCTTATCTTGCTTGTTGCCTTCAATTGTTCAGCAATAGCAGTTTCATGTCTTATTTCCATTTTAAGTCTAAACTGTTCCTTACGTGCGAACTCACTCATTATGTCCTTTTGTTCAATAAAAGTAGAATAATTTCCACTTCTTTCTGTAATTGTTCCGTTTCCCAATTCAGCAACTCTGGTAGCTACTTGATCAAGAAAGTATCTATCATGGGATACTACCAGGACACCTCCGTTAAATCTTTTCAAAAATCCTTCCAGCCACTCTGCTGCATCTATATCAAGATGATTTGTTGGTTCATCCAGCACCAGCAGATCTGGTTCTTCCAGAAGAATCCTTGCAAGTGCAACTCTCATCTTCTCTCCACCGCTTAATAATTCAAGCGGAAGGGTAAGTGCTTCTTCTTTAAGGCCCAGGCCAAGCAGCATAGATTTTATTTTCAAATCAATAGTATATCCATCAAGACTTTCAAACCTGTTTACAAGCCTTGAGTATTCTGAAACAAGAGCATTATATTCTTCCGGAGTATTCATCAATTCCGGCTCCGCCATTTTTTTCTCAAGCTCTCGTATTTTGTGTTCCAGTCTGCTGATCTCTTCATGATAAAGCGCAGTTTCACTGAATATCTTTCCAGTGGGTTCCATTTCCCTTAAATCCTGAGTTAGATACCCCATCTTTGTACCTCGTGCAATTATTACACTTCCACCGTCGGAAGATTCCATACCTGCTGCTATTCTTAAAAGAGTGGTCTTTCCTGAACCATTCGCTCCAATAAGAGCAACCCTTTCACCTTTTTCAATTCTCAGGCTGGCCCCATTAAGCACTACCCTGTTCCGATATTCTTTTACAATGTTATTTAGCACTAATAAACTCATAAGTTTTTCCTCCTTTTTTATAACCGGAATATTCCATACATGTGTATTGTGCAGATATATCCGCGGCTATCATTCCGGCAGGAAATACATATAATGTTCACCAAATAGACAATCTTTTAATCCTTTACCTGGGAAAAATAGAAAATATAAAAGCCGCGGAATTCGGGTGCCGTCCGCAGCTTAATAACCTAGTTATCTAAATAGCATAGCTGAAATTTTAAATTTAGAACTCAAAAGCTCATGCAAAAACCTAATAATTCATTAAAGTTCATGCATTTTATAGTTTTTTCACCAATACAGCCGGATTTTCCTTGAAAATGTGATGATATATTCAACAAAAAAGTACAACAGAATACAATAGATATACAACAATTATAACTGTAGATTGTTGATTACAGCAAGCTGTTAAATTTATTCAAATCATCCCGGCTTCGGCTACTTCTGGCTTTTAGGCTCTGGACAACGCATCACCGAATTAAATATGCACTTTGGTCCTCTGACTCTATGGTCATTGTACAGAGCTAAGGCCGCGGCCTTTTGCCGGTACATTGAGAAAACACCATTCCATGGTTAGATCCTCCTGTACCAGTTAATTATAAATAATTTATATAGAATGGTGCCTGGCACCATTCTATACGTTTATTCCTATATGAGTTATATTATAGTATATGCATGTAGCAAAAATCAATACCATTCTATATAGAGACATTTCCCCGTGCGACATCTTCCCGATGCTATCAAAAATTATCCCGGAAGACATCGCTTTCCAAATTGACATAGTAGTATTAAACCTATCCGGTAAACATGCTGTAACTTTAATTATCCTTTATTTATAGTGATTTTTATGATATTGAACACCAAGAATGCTTTTTTACTCAATAAAACCAAGACCATCTATAAATTCCTGGTCACTCATACCTTTAAGCATAGTTTCGGGTATAATAATATTATAATGCACATAGTCTCCAGCTGCTTCTTTTACTGTTCTGAAGTACCTTCCATATATAGTTTCTTTACCCGTTTTTGCATCTATCGACTTAGCTCCAGTTACAACATATGGATGGTTATTTTTATCAAATATCAGCTCTTCATCCCTAACCTCACTATTCATGCAACTGACATAATCATCAATTACAATATCAAAAGCCGGATATTGTTTCAGCCTGGAATCAAGAACTCTTGCATCTATCCTTGCAATTGTGTCAATAAACGAATTAGCAGAAGGTTTGTTTGTATTAGTCCCAATTGTATCACGATTTTTTATAGAAAAATGAACTTCCTTATCCCATTTATAACCAAAGCCTATTATAGTCAGATTTTCCAGCATACTTTCCTTGAAAATCTCTAAATTCATAAGCATGGGATATTTGCTATATTGTCCTATTTTCCGCTGGTCATTGCCAAAATATTCTATATAGTAAGTTTCACTTTTACCGCTGCCTTCTTTTCTTGATAATCTTACATCATCTTCCAGTTGAATTCGAATGTTTTTTTCGCCTTTTTCTATCTTTTCAAAAAATTCATCCAGTTTCTTTTGTGGTACTGTATCTTTTACATTTTTGAAGTAT
>DAOSDD010000330.1:0-3992 GCA_035362115.1 Clostridiales bacterium
GGCTTTACCAGATGGGATTCGCACCCACTATATATTAATCACCGAACAGGCGCACATTCATATAAAACACTCCTCCTATTCTTCCTTTTGATAATTTTAAGGTGTAACACCAGTTATTCGTTTGGAGGCCCTAGCATCTTTTGCACAACATATAGCAACTAATATGTTGTTTTAAGCAGCAATGCTCTCTATCCTAGAAACATCTTTACCTATTATAACCCTATTAGGGCATTAAACTTTACTTATCATGATATTCCAATTAGTGATCTGTTAATATCTAACCTCTATATTCGCTAAGTATTTTTTTCATATTACTACCTAATATAGGTATCAACTCATCATCCGCAATATCAAGTGATAGTAGTCTTCCTAGTTCCCAGGCAGGTTCATGAAAATATGTATCTGTACCAAAAACTATTTGTTTGTTACCCACTCTAGATATAGTTTCCTCCCAAGGTATTGTACAAAGAAAACTTCCACACCATTCAAGATAAACATTAGGATTATTTATCGCAAGTTTTTCTGCTTCCGGCCTTCCTTTGTTACTACCGCCTGAATGTCCCAGTATAAACTTTGCATTGGGGTACTTTGAAGTTATATCTTTAAGTAGTGAAGGATTGCTATAATTTCCATCCCAAGTGTGTATCAAAATAGGCATATGGTATTTGTCAGCATATTCCCATATAGCATTATATCGGGGATCGGTAACAGGAACACCCCAGTAATCGGAAAGAATCTTAAAGCCTCTAAAAAATTTTGACTTAAATAAATTATCAAGTTTAGGAATTAGCTGTTGAGAATAGTGTGGATTAAATACCAGATAACCAATAATACGGTTTTTATATTCCTTAAAAGCCTTAATACTTTCTTCAGTCTTTCTATTACCTCTTAAGGGGTTTGCAAATTGCGCCTCTTCCGGACAGGCTATCATCCGAGTTATGCCCAATCTGTCCATTGCACTTATAATATCTTCCACCTGTTCAGGAATTTCTACCTTCTCTAGCATCCATCCTCTTGCAGGGGCACCTATATGAGTATGAGCATCAATTACATCAATACCTTCAATCCTGCTGCCGGTTTTAAACTTATTCCAGAATGGTTTTTCATTGTTGGCAGATTCCAAAAATATATTTGCTATTTTAGGCAAACTCTGCACACCCATTAATTTCATGATATTATTATATGCGATCTGTTCTTTGGCTGTATCACTTAAACGTGCGTGAACAAGAGCTGCAATACTAGCACCATTGTGATATTTTGGACCACACCCATAAAGTATCCTATGTGGTCCAAAATATTTTACAATTAATTCAATGGAACTTTTGACATGAAGCCAGGATGTATCTATGTATACGTTATTACATCTCCACATAAAATCCATAACAGATTGTAAAGAACCCCATACCACTTGTGTACATATAATATTTATTTCCGGAAACAATTTGGTCAATTCTACGATTTCCTTGAAACTAAGCTTGTTTTCCAAGAATCTTGTATCGATGATTAATATAGGTTTGTATTTTGCTACATCTTTCAGTACTTGTTCTATCTGAAATATTTCGAACCTTGATACAGATGGAAATATTTTTAATACTTTAGCACGTCCGGTTTCAAAGCACTGTTTGAGGAAGTCCATTGCTCCATTCTCATAATACATAGCAGGTGATATCGTAAGCGCTGGAAAAATTCTATCTCTAGCTGCATTACAACTATCTATATCCTGAAGTAGTCTCTTATTTCCATGATATACGCTATAATCCCGGCTTTCAGTATTACTGACAATAGAGTAGGAAATTCCAAGCCTATCCATATGCGCCAAATAGTCTTTAAGTTCTGGAAATTCCGGTTTAGAGTAACCTCCACACCCATAGTCTCCACTTACACTAAAATATGTGGAAAAATCTCTCATTCAATATGCCTCCTTCTTTATGTGTTTTATAATAACAAAACCAAAATAAAAGATAGTCCGATATTACCCTTTTTATCACCAAAAATAATCATACTCTGACCGATATCATTAATAAAAATCTCCAAAGCTATAATTAACTATCTTTGGAGACTTTTCTATTTGGATTAAAACATTATGGTTATTTTTCTAGATTTCTATTTTGCAAGGGCATTGTTTATTTCTTCGAGCACAGGATTAACCTTTGGTTCAACAGTTTTCTTCCATTCTTTCCATGCTTCTTCTACATCCTTACCACTCAGGATGATTTCAGTAATTGCATCAACTACGTTAATATTGAACTTATCCTTATTTGGTGCAGAAAAAAATGTTAAGTCATAATCGTTCCTGGCCAAATTTTCTATTTTTTGTTTTTCTTTGAATAGTTTTATAACCTGATTACGTGTAATTTCAGGAATAGAAGGGTCATTAATTGACCAGTCATCAGGTAAAACAACTTTTGTATAAAAATATCCTGCTGATGGATGTATTTTGGTAATACGTTTAAAATTACCGCTCTCATCTTTTTCTCTTGTAATAGTAACTTTATCTCCTTCTGTCTTGTAATCTTTCCCCTCAATACCAAGATTAATTAATTTTTGTCCTTCAGGGGTTGCGATGTAATCAAATAGAGTAAGTATTCTATCAAGTTTTTCATCATCAATTTTGGGATTAAATATTGAAGCTGACCAGTAATTCATCATTTCACTACCATTATACTTACCATTAGGCCCTTTTACAGCGCATATACCAAAAGCCTCATTTGCGTCTATTGTTGGGTTGGATTCAGCAAAATTAGACTTTCTGCCATTAAGATTATCAGCAGAGCAACCCTCAACAAATATACCAGTTTTTCCTGCATAAAATTTATCGTTAAATTCTTTTCCTTTAATTGTGAAATAGTCCTTGTCAAATACTCCTTCTTTAAAATACTTAGAAAATACTTTAATTCCTTCTAAAGTAGATTCTTCAAAAGGCCCCCATACATATTTACCATCCACTTTATGAAAGCTTGAATAGTAAGTATTGAACACTTTAACAAACATTCCATACAATCCGCTTGCACTACTTGAAATACCTATAGTCTTTCCAGCCCCATTTTCTCCCGGATCCTTTTCAATAAAAGCTTTGGCTAAATCTGTTATTTCTTCTATTGTTACCATATCTCCTATACTCATGCCAACCTTTTTAGCCCAATCCTGTCTGTAATAAACCGCTTGAGCATCTATAGCATCTTCTGTTATCGGTGTCAGGTAAATTACATGCGGTATAGTAAAAAGTTTTTCATCCATTTTTTGCTTTAAATATGGCGCAATGCCTGACCTGTTAATTGATTTTGCAAGATTTGGATATTTACTCTCATAATCAGCAGGCAGTTGCTTTATTAACCCCTGGCTTGTATAGTTCTTATAATCTACAAAATTAAAGTTCCAAAACATTACATCCGGCATATCACCAGAGTTAATCCATATTCTATCCCTTTCAACCCAATTATCCCAACTAAGAGGTATAAACTCAATTTCAAAATTATACTTCTCAGAAAGTGTTTTGTACAACGCATCACTTTTATAATCTTCCCCTTCACCTACATCAAAGCTTGTAGCAGAAAATTTAATTTTTTTGTCAAACTTACTCTCACTATTTTTCTTATCTTCTCCTTTATGAACCTCTGATATTTTTTCTTTTTGATCAGCATTTTCTTTACTGGCATCTCTGGCACATGCCGTAAAACTTCCTACAATCATTAAGCAAATAAGTAATAGTGATATTATTCTGTGTTTTTTCATGATAATTCCTCCCTAACTTTTATTTATTTAAAGGCATAAAAGCCTTTAGTTCCACTTTATAGTTACAATTATTATTAATAATAACTTATATAATACTACTATGCCAATTTGGAAAACGATATCTTCCGGGATAATTTTTGATAGCATCGGGAAGATGTATTCCTTAAAGGCCAGCAGAAATTACCCTCCGGAAATGCGCTTTCCATTGGCAACATAACAAAGTAGTAATAAGTTAATATCAAAATATCAATATCTAAGAT
>DAOSDD010000331.1:0-3981 GCA_035362115.1 Clostridiales bacterium
CTTTTAATCTGAGCAAAGGATAAGTAAAATTGTTGTTTGAGTAAAATTGTTTCTTAATTTTATTTCAAACAATTTTATGAGTTCAATTTTGCCCGGAGCTGAATTTAATGGCTCTAAGCAGCGTAACGACGGCTACTGGTAAATATTTCTTCACTTTTAGTAAATGCACCCTGCATCCATTTCCTATTTGAAAAAAACAGATATTCTGATACAATAAGAAATATAAAACCATTGAAGTCAATAACCCATCACTAAAGTGACTGGTTTGTAAAAGCCATTATTGACTAAACTAAGCGAAAGCTATGTTAAAATAGCCATCATACCCATGAATGTTTATCTTAGTTTTTGGCTCTATGGCTTACCATTAAACAATCCTGAGGTGTAGGGATAGTGTGGTAAGCATGACAGACTATTTTAACTTTGTAGAAGGATAACAACTGGTTTGGTAGTTCCAGAATAGATGTGAAAACTTATCTATTACAAAAATTACCTAACAATAGAAAGGAGGATGGCGTTTCCTCTCATGACTGAAGTCACGAGTCTCTACGCCTAAATTTATGAAAATTGGATTAATTGGACTGCCATCGGTAGGGAAAACAACTTTATTTAATTTATTAACAGGGTCTGAAATGGAGGTTTCGGATTTTTCAAGGTCAAAAATAGACGCAACTTTGGGGATTGCAAAGATACCAGATGAGAGAATAGACTTCCTGGCGAAAATGTATGACCCTAAAAAAATTACTTATCCCACAATTGAAGTAGTAGATGTACCCGGTCTGGTAAGGGGATCCAGTGCAGGAGAAGGTGTAGGCAATCAATTTCTTGATAACATAAGGAAAACTGATGCCCTTATTCATATTTTAAGAGCTTTTGAAAGCGAAAGTGTAGTCCATGCAGAAGGAAATATTGATCCCATGAGGGATATAGAGACGATTAATCTGGAGCTTTTATTTGCTGATCTGGGTATAATTGAAAACAGAATAAAACGTATAGAAACATCTAAAAAGGTTACAAAGGAGAATCTAGAAGAACTTGAAGTGCTTAAAAAATGCAGGGAAGGTCTGGAAAATGGGCTTCTGATACACAATCTGGATCTTAGTGATGAGGAAAAAGAACACCTTAAAACCTTCGCTTTTTTATCTGAAAAACCTATGATACTGGTTATTAATGTAGATGAGAATCAGTTTATGACGGGCGACTATCTTTCAAAAGAAGCGCTATTAGCTTACACTAAACAAGTAAATACACCGATTATTGAATTATGTATTAAGTCGGAACTGGAAATAAGCCAGTTGGAGCTTGAGGATAGAAAAATGTTCATGGAAGATTTGGGTATTTCCGAATCAGGAGTAGATAAACTGGCCAAAACAGCTTATGGTTACCTGGGATTAATATCTTTCCTTACTGCAGGTCAGGATGAGGTAAAAGCGTGGACCATACAGAAAAATACTACTGCAAAGAAAGCAGCAGGCAAGATCCATTCCGATATAGAAAAAGGTTTTATAAGGGCGGAAGTTTGCAAATACACAGATTTAAAGGAATTTGGTTCAATGAACAAGTTAAAGGAGAAAGGACTTATTACCCTAGAGGGAAAGGAATATATAGTAGAGGATGGAGATATCATTAACTTCAGATTTAATGTGTAATGTGTGTAATGTGTGAAGTATCAGGGCAGAATTTAAACACTCACCTGAGATGATAGGGACGCTTCTCAAAAAGCAGATGATCATGAGATGATAGGGACGCTTCTCAAAAAGTGAGATGATAGGGACGCTTCTCAAAAAGTAAAAATGAATAAGATTAAAAGTCTTCTCAGGATGGATGGGAAAGGTTATCCAAATGAGAAGACTTTTTTATTAATGAGGTAATGTGAGGTGATGGGGACTTTTTCCTAAAAAATGATGGTAATAAAGGGAAGCTTCTTAAAAAAATACAAGTTTTCACAATATCTCTTTACATGGCTCATCTTATATGTTAAAATATGTAATGTAAGATAATAAAACACATAAATGAGTTTAAATGGGGGATAAATATGCCTAAAAAGCCTAGACAGAAACATTGTGAAGCAATTTACCACATAATGTGCCATAGTATTCCAGAGATTCTTCTTTTTCGGGACAATGATGATAAGGACTATTACCTTAGGTTGATCAAAAGGTATACAGATGAAAATCAATGCAGTGTCTATGCCTATTGTCTTATGGATAACCATGTACATATCCACCTTGATCCTAGAGGATATGATATTTCCAAATTTATGCGTAGTCTTAACACTGCTTATGTGAGCTATTATAATAAAAGACACAAAAGACGTGGTCATTTATTCCAAGACAGGTTTGAAAGCAGAATACTTAACACTGACCAATATAACCTTGCAGTTTCAGCCTACATACATAAAAATGCGAAAGCTATTCAGGGCTATTTGGGGAAAGAAGAAGCTTATAAATATTCATCCTATGGCATTTATTTAGGAATTACAAGGGATGAATATAAATTGGTAGACATGAGTTTTATTATGGGACTCTTCAATATCACTGATTATAAGATTTTTACTGAGAAATATTTTGATTTTGTAAGCAATAAAAGTGATGATAGTAGTATTAAAGAGCTGCAGAAGAACTTGGCTGCTGCGCCAGAATATGTATATCTTAGTGGTAGAAAGATTATATTAAGGGATAAGCCACCTTCAGAGATAATATCTCATATTTATGATCGATTATTTAACCTAGGACAAGAGACTAAGAACGTAAAGGAATCTATTGCTGTTAATACAAATAAAGCTATTTATAAATGCCGTGCTATCAGTGCATATGCTCTTAGAGTGTTATGCGGGCTAGGTTATAAAGAAATATGCAACCACCTATACAACATAACTATATCAGGCTGTTCACGTCTTTGCAGCAAAGGGTATGAACTAATTATAGGAAACGATATTTACAAAGACATATGGAATGAACTAGTTTGTTATTGAAGTGCTAGGTTGACCAAGTGTATGAATGTATATTAGCGTGTTAATGTATATATATGTATATGTTTAAATATACTTGCATCTAATGGTGTTTAGATATAGTAAGCGTATTTAAAATTACGTGTTTTATATTAATGGATTATATAGTTTCCCAGGTAATTAGAAAATCCTTATTCTGTATATTTTCATTTCCTATTCTTTTTTCAAGGAACATGTTTCTATTCCATACTTTATGTTTTATAGTTTTGCAAAAATACCATTTTTAGCAACACAAGCGTCCTTTTTTATTATCTCAATATTTTTTTAGAGAAGTAGAGAAGCGCCCCGTTTTACGTTTTAGTGAGAAGCGTCCCCGTTTTACGCCCGTTTTACGTTGAAGTGAGGATGTCACGTTTTATTACTGTTTTATTACTGTTTGATTAGTACATGAAAAAACAAATGCCAATAAAATGCGTAAGAGCACCAAGAAAAACAAATAAATGCCATACCATATGATGATATTTAAATCCTTTTTTAGCGTAGATTATGGCACCTGCGGAATATAGTATACCTCCCCCCAAAATAAGCTCAAAAAGAGCAGGGTTGGCTTTGTTTATGAATAATGGCATGAAAATTAACAGAGTCCATCCCATTATCAAATATATGAAAAGTGATATTTTGGGCATTGAAAGCTGGGATAATGATTTATACAATATTCCGAATAATACCATTACCCATTGTATAATAAGTATTACTACAGCCTGCCATCCTCCTATAACAGATATGGCAATTGGGGTATAAGTACCTGCTATGGCAACATATATAAATATATGATCAAGTATGCGCATCACTTTCTTATGTTTGGTTTCCGGCTCCATGACATGATAAAAAGTGGACATAAGAAACATCATGAAAATAGATATGCAGAAGATTGTTACTCCTATAACATCTATAGCAGTGCCATTTTTATATGCTATAATAGATACAAATGGAAGTGCCCACAATACCAACAACGATGCTACACCATGAGTTAT
>DAOSDD010000332.1:0-3969 GCA_035362115.1 Clostridiales bacterium
CGTAACAAAACTAAAGTACTCTGAATAATATGATATAGAAGATATTTTCATATTTTTTAAGGAGGTATTGTTTAAGTGGGAAAAGATAAGGGAATATTAGGAAACCTTTTTGGGAATGACACAGTATTATGGTTCATAATTTTGTTTTTGCTTATATTCTGGTGCTGTGGTTATTTGGGTGGAACAGGCTATTACCGTGAAGAAAAAAATGATATTGGCTTAAATCTGGATTAAAGTCTAATACTTCGTCCTCTATTAGAGTTTAAAGCTTCAAATTGAAGCATACCGGATTTATAGGGCCTGTACATAGCAATTTAGTTATTTATAAATGTATTTTTATGATATAGCAGGCCCTACATGCAGAGAACAGGGACACTCTGCAACAAAAATACCTGCACAGCAGCGGTGTGTCCCCGTTCGTTATTCAAATTGTGAGCGAAATAAGTTTTCTAAAGGGACAAGCCTTCAGAGGAAATTTGCGGGAATTGCTTCGTAATCTGCATTATTACCGATGGTTGAACTTGGAATGTATTGATGCTGAATTAGTTTTTGCGTTGAAATAAAGTTTTGTCCATAAGCTGTAACAGGTTGAATAGATTGTAATATAAACTTAAAGAATATTTAGCATTTGTAGTTTACATAAATCATTAAAATTAACTAATACGGCAATAAATTTCAATATAAAATAATATGGAAGCATAAACTGTTAAATTTGTTTAAACTATGTATATATGACGTAAAATAATGAATTTCAACCATTTATTTTATATATGTTTTTGCTATAATTGTAGAGAAGTATTTGAGCTCAATTCTATGTAAATCCAACCCCCGGGCACATGGTATATTCAATGGATCAGAGTATTTTCTACCATTTTCCGGCTGTTGACAATTGGAGAATTGAACTCTAATTGCTAAAACCTTATATCAGGAGATGATTAATTTGGAGATGGAAGCAACTGATCCTTTACCTGAAGGTCACCGTTATAAAATAGGGTTGGCCTATAATTTGAAAAAAGGCATTGAATCCGATATTGAAGACATTGAAGCTGAATTTGACAGTATTGAGACGGTAAATGCAATAAAAGAAGCTTTGGAGATGCTAAATTGCAGTGTTGAACTTTTAGAAGCAGATGCAAGTATTATAACTAAATTAGACCAGGTAAAACCGGATATTGTTTTTAATATTGCGGAAGGGTTGCATGGAAGAGGCAGAGAGGCACACATACCTGCCCTTTTAAATTTCTTGCATATTCCCTTTACAGGTTCTGATGAAACTACTTTATGCATTGCTCTTGACAAGGCATTAACAAAGAGAATTCTAACCACCTTCGGGGTAAAAACCCCAAAATATCAGCTTATTGAGCACTCATCAGAATTTAGCAAAAAATTGAATTTTCCTCTAATATTAAAGCCAAATGCAGAAGGCTCCAGTAAAGGAGTTTCAGATTTTGCAATAGTTTACACTACAAATGAATTAGAAAACTTGATTGATAAGAGCTATGAAATGTATCAACAGCCTATACTGGTTGAAGAATATATAAAGGGCAGGGAGTTTACTGTCGGCATTATTGGCAATGGAAACGGTACCCTGGTTTTTGCTCCAATGGAAATAAAGTATAGGAAAAAAGAGGAAAAGTATAATATATATAGTTACAGTGTTAAGAAAAATTATAAGGAATATGTTGAATATATTTGTCCGCCACAGATAGAAAAGAAGATTGAAGAAAAGCTGGTCAGGACAGCTAAAAAAATATATGAATCCCTATCCTGCAAAGATTTTTCCAGGATTGATTTTAGAGTATCCATGGATGGAGAAGTGTTTTTTCTTGAAATTAACCCGTTACCGGGTCTTGCACCAGGTTACAGCGACTTTCCAATGATAGGTGAATTTCACGGAATTAGTTATGAAGAACTTATTAAAATGGTATTGAACAGTGCTCTTAAAAGGTATGGCATGGAGCCTGTAAGCAGGGGGGATAGATATGCGGGACTACAAAACCATTGACATATGGAAGAACATCGGTACTGAAGAATGGAATGATTGGAAATGGCAGATAAAGAACAGGATAGTATCTGTTGAGCAATTAGGTAAGGTTATGGATATTTCCAATAAGGAACAGCAGGAAATTGATATTTGCTTAGAGAGGTTCAGGATGGCTATAACCCCTTATTATTCTACTCTTATTGATCCCGATGACAGTAATTGTCCTATAAGAACCCAAGCAATCCCATCGGTAAAAGAGTTGATTGTACAGGAAAGTGATATGGCTGATCCTCTTGGTGAAGAACTGTATTCTCCTGTAGAAAATATTATCCACAGATATCCAGATAGAGTTTTATTTCTTCTTACCCATAAATGTTCAATGTATTGCAGGCATTGTACAAGAAGAAGAATGGTCGGTGAAGAGGATTTTTCAATTAGTGAAGAAATTTTGGATAAGGCTGTTGAATACATCAGGAATAAAACTGCTGTAAGAGATGTACTTTTATCCGGAGGGGACCCTTTTGTTATGACAGATGCACGGCTTGAACATATAATACAGCGGTTAAGAGAAATACCCCATGTCGAGGTAATCAGGATAGGTACACGTACGCCTGTTGTATTACCGATGAGAATTACCGACAACCTTGTTGATATGCTGAAAAAGTACCATCCAATATGGATAAATACCCACTTTAATCATCCGAAGGAAGTTACGGATATTGCAGTCAGGGCATGTGAAAAAATTATTGACGCAGGCATTCCTCTTGGGAACCAGAGTGTTCTTCTGAAGGGTGTTAATGATAATGCTGAAATTCTGAAGGAGTTATTCCTGAAGCTGGTAAAAGCAAGAGTAAGACCTTATTATCTGTATCAATGTGATTTAGCTCAAGGAATAGGACACTTCAGGACAAAAGTTGAAGTAGGCATTGAAATAATGCAAAATCTCAGAGGATATATTTCCGGTTATGCTGTGCCTGTTTTTGTTATTGATGCACCAAACGGCGGGGGTAAAATTCCAATAGGCCCGGAATATGTAATATCTATGGAAGGTGGCAAAGTAATAATGAAAAATTACAAGGGTGATATATATATCTATCCTAATTAGAGGTGGGAGGTGAGAAGTGGGAAGCTAGAAGTGAGATGTTGGAAGCTGGATGTGAGATGCTGGAAGTTGGAAGTTGGAAGCCAGTGGGCAGAGACTAAGTAGTGAATAATTTCCAGTTGCAATGTTTGCAGCAATAAAAAATATTTTGAAAGCACAATGATTTAAAGCTTTAGAAAATGCTACCTAACTTAAACCGGAAATGGCCTCTTACTTGGATGTGAGAAGTCAGTATCTCTTTTACTACCTCTCACCTCTCTTATCCTGCTTCTTATTTCTGACTTCTTACCTTTAACCTCTCACCTCCAACCTCTAACTTTGTTCAAATCATATACTTGATTCTACTGCAATAACTCAGATTTTGGTGCAAAAGGAGAATGAAGCTTTTGAAACACGTTGCAGAATTTATCACTAATATTTAAACTTTTTAAGGGCTGAAACGCCACGGATGGCGTGAAAAACACTGCTTAAGACAGAATGTCGAATCAGTGCGTGCCCTTCAGAGTGCAAGATGAAGTGTTGCAAATTTCAACGTGTTAGCACTGAATGAGTTTTTGTACCAAAATACTATTTTGTTAATCGGATAATGTCATATTTTTTATCATACACAGAAAATGTGCCTCTTTTTATGCTCCTTTTGTTGACGAAACAAGTTATTAAATATAAAATTAGTATCTGGGGAAGCATGGAAACACAAGGCAGTTTTTCTGCTTCTACCCAAGAATGAAAGGGGTAACTTACTTTATGTTTAGGATAGTAAAAAAAGAAATTCTAAATTCCTCAGTTAAACTAATGGAGGTGGAAGCCCCGTATATAGCAAGGAAAGCGCAGCCGGGGCAATTTATTATTTTGAGGGTTAATGAAGATGGTGAAAGAATTCCAT
>DAOSDD010000333.1:0-3959 GCA_035362115.1 Clostridiales bacterium
TCCATTGATAGGGGAAGCCCAAAAGGTAAGCGAGATTATGCTATTTTGCTTACAGTCACCAGGCTCGGGTTGCGAGTGAGCGATATCCGTTCTCTTGAGTTTTCCAGCCTAAACTGGCCGCGGAGGACTATCAACCTAAACGTTCAAAAAACTAAAAAGGCAATAGAACTCCCCCTTCTTGATGATATCGGATGGGCAATCATAGATTACCTTAAAAACGGGAGACCAAAAACAAAATGTACACGGGTTTTTGTAAGGCATCGGGCTCCTTACGATGCTGTGGGAGAAAATGAAAGCTTCTATAAGGAGTTACACCGCTATATGAAGTCTGCCGGAATCACTCCTCCGTCAGGGATACATTGCGGACTCCATTCCCTCAGAAGCACTCTCGCAAGGAGAATGCTTGAAACTGGCGCACCGCTTCCTGTGATTTCAGAAACACTTGGGCATGCCAATATTAATACCACCAGCATTTACTTAAAAATTGATCTGGAAGGTCTCAAAAAGTGCCCACTCGACCCTGAGGAGGTGTTCTCATTATGAACAATGGATACGTATGGAAAAGTGCTATTGCACAGAAAGCACAGCAGTTTCTTCAGATAAAGCATATGACAGGATTCAAATATGATGCACAGGAGAAATATCTTCAAAGATTTGATTCATACTACTTTCAAAATGGTTATACTGGAATACGTATCACTAAAGAAATGACTGACGGCTTTATTTACTGCCCGGACGATAGGCTATCCGGATGGTATGTAAAAGAGCGGCTTCTTCGGGATTTTGCAGTATTTCTGAAAGATCAGTGCTTTTCTGAGATTTATATTCCCATTGTACAATCCGCTCCTCCAAGGAGTTCATTTACTCCTTATATATTTACAGATAACGAGATAAGACGTCTATTTGAGGCAGTAGACTCATGGGAAGATTCCCCTCTTACCAACCGTGTCTTGATTGATCCTGTCTTTTTCCGACTGCTTTATAGTACAGGCATGCGGTTATCAGAGGCACTCAATCTCATGGTGAAGGATTTTGATAATTCTGTCCTTACTGTATACCATGCGAAGAATAATAAGGATCGTCTTGTACCGCTGCATCCGAACATGGCTGAAAAACTTAAGAACTACACCGAAAATATGCACCGGTTTTCAAAGGAATCAGATTATCTTTTCCCATCTTCAAGAGGATATGACTGCTGTATTGATCAGAGCACCATACACCGTAGATTTAGGCAGTACCTTTCCCGTGCAGAAATTTCCCTTACAGGGACTGGGCCCAGAATCCATTGTCTCAGACACAATTATGCCGTCAAATGCTTAAAGAAGTGGGTGCTTAATGGAAATGAGCTGACAAATATGCTTCCTTATCTTGCTGCATTCATGGGACATTCAGATTTTAGGGAAACACAGTACTACATCCGCTTAACGGCTGACCTGTATCCCGACATCATCAGCCGTATAGAAGCGGAGTTTGGATATGTGATTCCGGAAGGAGGCAGTAATAATGAAGGGGTATGATTTCCCGAAATATCTTTCCTCTTATCTGTCAAAATATCTTCCGGGGCAGAAAAATGCCAGTAAGAATACCATAACATCCTACTGTGACACTTTCAAGCTTTTCCTGATTTTCTGTGAGGAAGAGAAAAAAATGAAGCCAGAGAAAATCTGTATATCTGATATTTCAAAAGAACTCGTTGTGGAATATCTTAGCTGGCTGGAAGCTAAAAGGAGATGTTCAATATCCACCCGCAACCAGCGGCTTGCAGTTATTCATTCCTTCTTCCATTATGTTCAGAAAGAATCACCGGAAAATCTGCATGAAATCCAGAAAATTCTGTCCATACCGGTTAAGAAGCACCCAAAAACAATGGTTCCTTACCTGACTGGCAATGAAACACAGATACTACTTGCTCAGCCAGATCCGTCCAGTTATGAAGGGTATCGTGACATGGTACTGTTGTCAGTTCTTTATGATACTGGTTCCAGGGTGCAGGAACTGGTAGATATAAAAACAAAGGATGTCCGTCTGACCGCTCCGGCAGTTATTACACTTCATGGGAAAGGAAGCAAGGCACGCACTGTACCAATTATTGGTAAAACGGCCAATCTGTTGGAGATGTATTTAGATAGGAAGAAATACCATGCTGGAATAGCCAAAGGCGACAATTACCTGTTTGTTAATCAGAAACAACAGCATCTCTCACGTTGGGGGATTTCCTATATACTGGATAAATATGTAGAAATGGCAAAGGGCAATCCTGAATTTCAAGTTAGCTTTCCAATTACGCCTCATGTGCTTCGCCACTCAAAAAGTATGCACTTGCTTCAGTCTGGTGTAAACTTGATTTATATTCGTGATTTCCTTGGACATGTGGATTGTTCTACGACCGAAGTGTACGTGAGAGCGGACAGTGAAATGAAACGCAAAGCCATTGAGAATGCATATGTAGATTTAGTTCCAGATGAAATTCCACGTTGGGAAGAAGATGGAGAACTGATGCAATGGTTAAGTAACTTCTGCAAGTAAAATATCATCTATAGTATTATGGGGAGTGATTTTGCTGAAAATAGCATAAAATACGAGGAAATTGCATTCACTCCCCATAATATTTGACTCCACATAATGGTGAAGATCATGAAAACGAATATGTGGCAATTCAAAGCGCCTGAGCAACTGTCCGATAATAGGAGGTTTATAAATGATTTTCGAATGTATAAATAAAGCAGGTAAACGTAAAGAAAAATGGCCGGGTAGGATTATCTACATAAAAAATTATGGCAGTCATTTTGAATTATTCATCCAAAGCCACTCAAGTATATTTGTACTATTCGGGAAAACCTCCTGTGGATTTTTTGCAAGTATGCCTGATTTTAATGCAGGGTGCCATCTTGTTAATCCTCGTGATATTTTTTAAAATACTGAAAGTCTTTCAAGGGTTCTGGGAAAGGTGTTAAGAAAATCCTATAATAGATTCTATTCCCCCTAATTTCTTTTAAATATTTGCTCATTCTGTCACTCTTTTGCCGTAACCACATATACTACATTCAAAAATCGTCACTGTCTTCAGGCTTGCTCCATATGGAAGAGAAGCCGATATGTCACAATACGGGCAAATCTTTTCATATGAAACCATGAATGAGGCGTCGTTTTTGCGGCAGCACTTCCCCATGCAGGGAAACATTTCCTCATCCACGCCGCAGTCTTCATCTAGATTTTTTTATCATATCAGTATTCATCTAAATCACCTCGCTGTCTTTTACGACCAATATGTATATCAACAGAGCATATTGCTTTTAGATAATTATAAACCATCGGCAATTAACAAAACCGTGAACATAACTGCGATTTTTCACCTGTTTTCCTTTTCTGACTTTTTATTGCTTTTTTCATTAAAAATTGTTGCGAATTATCTGATTTTATGTTAAAATATAGTAATTTAGTATTAGTTGTGGAGTGTATGTGTATGTTCAATATACCGAGCGCGAGGCTGACGGTTCCCCGAGCCGTCGCAGGAGAAATCATACGCAAAAATTTAATTGATACCGTCCTTAACAGTCCCACAAAGCTTGTGTATATCCATGCCGGCGCGGGTCACGGCAAGACGACCCTTCTGTCGCAAGTTTCAAATAGCGCCGAAAACGTCGTCTGGCTTTCTCTGGATGGAGAAAACGATATTTTTACCTTCATAAATACGCTCTGCGAGGCTGTAAAGCGGACCTTTCCGGAATTTGATTTTTCCTTACCTGAATACCTGCCCTTTTCCGAAAAAAACAATTTCATCTCCATGCTTGCAGGTGCACTGATCTGCAGCATTGAAAATATTGCCGATGATTTTATTATGGTCATGGACGATTTTCACACCATAGAAGAAGATGAGGTCAAAAAACTTATCGCCTGCTTGATCAAGTATCTCCCTAACAATGCCAAGCTTTGTTTCGGCAGCAGAGAAGCTCCCCCAC